>JAFVXN010000182.1 GCA_017501125.1 Clostridia bacterium | reverse complement strand
GGCTGCCTCGCGTTCTGCTTTTTCAGCCTCCAAAGCCGTCAGTTTTCTTAAAATATCCGCAAGGCTTTTTTCTGTGGAAGAAAGTCTTTTGCCCAGAGAGCCGAGGTTCTTATCCCCCAGCAACTCGGTTATTTTTTCCACGTTTTTATAACTTTTTTGTGCCATATGTTCAGTTGTTTCCTCCCGAATAGAATTTGAATTGGGTTTGATCTTTCGCCGCCTCTAAAATGGCTTTGGAAAGGTTGTAATCTTTGATTGCCACCGCTTTGACCTGCGGCTTATGCAACAACTCGCCGAGGAGTCCTGCCGACGTCGTCATAAGCGTCGCACAAAACCGCTCGTTGGCTTTCAAGAGACGCTTGAAGGAGTTCTCCGCCAAATCGCCGTCCGCTATCACCAAATATATCTTCTTTTTATACGTCTCGATATCGTCCACGCCAAAGACAACCTTGCCCGCGCGCAAACAAAATCCAAGATAGGCGCCTACCTTCTCTATCAAGATTTACCGCCTCCTTGCACGCCGTCGTATACCTCGGCGGAGACCTGCGCGGAAAACGCCTTGTGCAGCAATTTTTTATCTTGCAATTTTTGCATGCACGCTTCGTCGCTGCATATATACGCGCCCCTGCCTGCCGCCTTTCCCGAAAAATCCGCAAAAATCTCCCCGTCCGCATTCTTCACGATACGGGTCATCTCTTTTTTCGGTTTCATCTGTCTGCAAGCGATGCACATTCTAAAAGGCACTTTTCCCTTCGCCATATATTATTCCTCGTCTGCGATTTCTTCGTAATCTTCCTCTTCGGCGTTAGCCGCAAGCAGCGCTTGCGCCTCGGGCGAAGACGCACTCTTAACGTCAATTTTCCAGCCGGTAAGTCTTGCCGCCAAACGTGCGTTTTGACCGTCTCTACCGATAGCCAAAGACAACTTGTCGTCGGGCACGACTGCCATCGCGCTGCGTTCCCCTTTCACCGTGACGGAGTTGACCGTTGCAGGCGAAAGCGCCTTGTAGATGAATACCAAAGGATCTTCGTTCCACAAGATGATGTCAATCTTCTCGCCGCCAAGTTCCTCTACGACGGCGTTGACGCGAGAACCGCGATTACCGACGCACGCGCCGACTGCGTCCACGCGAGAATCGTTGGACATAATAGCAATCTTCGTCCTATAACCCGCCTCACGAGCGACCTCTTTTACCTCGACGATACCCTGTGCAATCTCGGGGACTTGTTGCTCGAACAATTTCTTAACGAGCCCAGCCGCACTACGCGATACGACGATTTGAGAGTTCTTGCCGCTGTTCTTTACGCGTTTGACGAAGACTTTAATCTTATCGCCGACGGCGTAACGCTCCGTGGGCGTACGGTCTTGAGGGGGCATAACCCCTTCAATCTTCTTATCGCCAAGTTCGACGTAGACGTTCCTGTCGTCAATCTTACGGATAATACCTTCCATGAGTTCCCCTTCCTTATCGGAGAAGGCGGAGAAGGTGCTGTCGCGTTCCGCTTCGTGCAACTTTTGCAAAATAACTTGCTTTGCCGTCTGCGCCGCGATACGACCGAAGTTCTTGGGGATAAACGTCGTCTCAATGACGTCGCCGACTTCGTATTTCGCGTCGATTTCTTTCGCTTCTTCCAAGGAAATTTCCTTATCCTTGTCTTCCACTTCCTCGACGACGTAACGGAGCGCTTTGTAGACGATCTTGCCCTTTTCAGGGTCGAGTTCTACGACGATCTCCGCGCCACCTTCAAACTGCTTTTTGTACGCAGAGGTAAGCGCGTTCTTGAGCGTCTCGATAAACGCCTCTTCGCTGATGCCTTTTTCCGCCACCAAATCGGTGAGTGCCGCGAAAAAGTTCTCTTCTTGCTCGGTCTTCTTCTTCATGATTTTATCTCCTAATTGATTTTTCCTAATATTTTTATCACGGCGAGTCGACTAATCAGTCAAAATCTATCGCCAAACAAACTTTCGCTATCTTGGACAACTCCAACTTGATATTCTCGTCGCCGTCCTGCAAGGTGATACAGTTGCCGTCGTAGCCTACGAGTACCGCCTCGAACAGTTTCTTACCCTTCAACGGCGCGTACAACTTTACCTCGACCTTTTGCCCCATACGCTTTTCAAAATCCCTTGCCGTCTTGAGCGGTCTATCCAACCCAGGACTGGACACCTGTAAGGTGTAAGGCGCACCGAAGGTCGGGTCAAAATCGTCGAGCGGCGCGTCGATTGCCGTATGGAAGGCGGCGCAGGTGTTAAGGTCTATCCCCGAATCCGTGTCGGCGTAGACGGTCAAAGTCGGCTCCTTGCCTTGCTTGAACTCCACCTCGACTATCTCTATGCCCATACCATCCGCAATAGGCTTTAAGAAATCAAAGATTTCTTGTTCCGTCTTAACTTTCATATTTTTTCTCCTCTTGCGCCACCGCACGGGCGTCTGCAAAACCCTTAGATAAAGAAGATTGAGAGTGGCAAGGACCACTCTCAATAATCAATCGTATGAGTATCAAGTGTCCCTATTATACCACCACGCCAAAAAAAATGCAAGCCATTTTTATAAAAAAATGAAAATTTTTTAGTCGGTCTCCGCAACAAGTGGTCGGCTAGCACTCTGCCGTAGAAAAATGCGAGCAAGACAAGGAGAGAAGGAGGTTGCGACGGGAGTGTACTTAATTGTACATGACCTAAAAGGCGCGCAGTGCGACGCAGTATTGCGAAGTATTTTGTAGGCAGGTCTGCCGTAGAAAAATACAAGCAAGCCAAGGCGTGGTAAGCGCGCATACCGATAGTATGTAAGCGAACCACAACGCAGTATTGCGAAGTATTTTGTAGGCAGAAAAAAAAGCGGGGCGATTTCGCCTCGCTTTTTATCCATTTTATTCTACGCGGATAACGGCTTCTACCTTTGCGATACCCGTTTCGCCGATTTTCGCGACAGCGTTCTTTACGCTGTTTTCGCGGGTCTGGTGGGTGACGACGATGAGAGGCACGCCAGCCTCGTCCGTCTTTTTGCCCTTTTGTTCGATCTCGACGATGGAGATACCGTTCTTGGCGAACACGCCCGTAATTTTGGCAAGGACGCCTGCCTTATCTTCCACCGACAGACGGATATAGTAGGCACTCTCAAAGTTGGAGATGAATTTCACGTTTCTTTCCGCGTTGGCGGTGTTTTTGAAAGTGGAGTATTTAATCTCAGAGTGGGTCGCCGCGTAAATTACGTCGCTGACGACGGCACTTGCCGTAGGCAACGCACCTGCCCCTCTACCGTAGAGCATAATATCGTCCACCGCGTCACCGCAAAGGTATACGGCGTTGTAGGCGTCGTTGACGCTCGCCAAAGGATGTGCGTTGGGGATAAAGGTCGGGTGTACGCGCACCTCGATGCCCTTTTCCGTGTTCTTGCCGATAGCAAGAAGTTTTAAGGTGTAGCCGAGTTCCTTACCATAGGCGATATCTTCCGTCGCAATCCCGCTGATGCCTTCACGGAAAATCTTCGTATAAGGCACCTTGGTATGGAACGCCATCGACGACAAAATGGACAACTTATAGGTGGAGTCGAACCCTTCTACGTCGTTGGTGGGGTCGAATTCCGCATAGCCTAAGCGTTGCGCCTCTTTGAGCGTCTCCGCATAGTCCGCCCCTTCCGTACTCATCTTGGTGAGGATATAGTTGGTCGTACCGTTGACGATACCCATCATCTTGCTGATTTTGTTGGCTTGTACGCCGTCGATAAGGGTACGGATAATAGGCACGCCACCTACGCAACTCGCCTCGTAGTAAAGTCCGCAACCGTTGCGTTTTGCGATGTCTTCCAACTCGTGAGAGAACTTACAGATAAGTTCCTTGTTGGAGGTGACGACCGATTTGCCACTGCAAAGTGCCGCGGTCACGAACGCCTTTGCGACGCCGATACCGCCAATCGTCTCTACGACGATGTCTACCGCAGGGTTAGCGAGCACCTCTTCGATGCTCTTTGCGCGCAATTCCTCAGGCACGCCGAGCGCGTCTAATCTTGCCACCGCTTTATCCAAAACCGCCTCTACCGTGATGTCCGCCTTTTGCGTCTTCAGGTAAAAGTCGTGATGTTCTACCAGCGTTTGATAGGTGCCGCCGCCGACGACGCCGAGCCCTAAAATCGCTACGCCTACTTTCTTTGCCATAATATTCTCCTTAAAGGTAAGTTGCCTTACGCGTTTTTTCACTTTCCGTCTTCGTTGAGACGATACAAATAGTTGAGCCCCTTGAGGGTGAGCAATTTATCCACCGCGTCGATACAGCCGATCTCCTTGGCAATGACGGTGCTAAATCCACCCGTCGCCACCGTGAAGACGTCGTCGCGTTTTAATTCCTTCTTGATCTTCTTGACGATATATTCGACCAGCCCTGCAAAACCGAAGACGATACCCGCCTGCATATTCGTCACCGTGTTCTTGGCGATGACGCTCTTGGGCGCCTCAATCTCCACGCGAGGGAGTTTCGCCGTGCCGTTGACGAGGGAGTCGAGCGAGCCTTTGATACCAGGGGCGATTACGCCGCCGATAAACTCGTGCTTGTCGCTGATGACGTTGAAAGTCGTAGCCGTACCGAAGTCAATCACGACCATGGGTACCCCTTCTTGACCGTATTCCACGATAGCAGAGACGCAATTGACGATCCTGTCCGCGCCCACTTCCCTTGCGTCGTCGCAACGGATACTTAAGCCCGATTTGAGCCCCGGTGCGATATGTTTGGGCGTGATGTGCAGGTATAATTCACACATTTTATCAATCGTATAATCGAGCGAGGGGACGACGGAAGACACGATACCGCCCGTAATCTCCTCTACCGCAACGCCCTTCGTCGTCAGCATACCCGTAAGGGAAGTGCCGTATTCGTCAGACGTGCGCTTATGATCCGTCTCCACGCGGAAGGAAAACTTCAAAATATCGCCGTCGTAGATGGCGTATTTGATATTCGTATTGCCGATATCTATACAAATAATCATCTTCCGCTCCTTTATTTCGAGAATTTCTTTTCGACGACTTTATACACGGTGTGGATACCTGGCGCTACTATCAAATTGACGCCGAATTCGACAAAGAAATTGAGCCCTACAATGCCTATTAAAATAAAGACGAGCACGTTTTCCCCGCTTGCCATACCATAGACGGAATTGACCATACCCAAGCACCCGAGAATAAACAAACCCGTGTTGACGATAGGCACGATGCCCGACGCCACGAAAACGGCGACGTAGCGATTCTTCTTCTCAATCCAACGGAAAAGGAATCCAGCCAAAAGCCCTGCAACCGTCGTCTTCACAAGACAGGTGATTGCCGTCACGACGGGGTCGTTCGTCCAAATCGCCGTATAAAAAGCGGCGGCAGGTCCCGCAGGGAAAATGACCTGAAACAATACGACGACACCGCACGCAAGCCCCATAAACATCCCTTCCCAAGGTCCTAACACCACGGCGGCAAGGACGATAGGAATCAGCGCAAAATTAAGACTAACAGGTCCGATAGGAATATTGCTCGCAAATAATTGCAATACAATAGTGAGTGCCAACAGTACGCCGAGCGTAGCGACGTTTTTCGCCGAAAAGAACTTCTTCTTTTCCATAATAATACCTCCATCGAGTTCCCTTTGGGATACCCGTAGACAAAAAATAGATTTTGGCTCGTTTTCGAGGGGTCAAACCGCAAAAAAATGCGTATTTGCCAACAAACCAAGTACCATTATACCCCTTTTTTTTATCTTTTGCAACCAATTCAAAGGGGGATAAGACAAAAGTGAGAACAATTTTTTTAAGAAAAGAATATGATGTAATAGAAAATAACAAACCCGTAGGAGCGCGCCTGAAAATCACGGGCAAAATCAATACATATCCTACGGAAAACATTAGGAGGTTTTTTATGAATTGTTGTTCTCATGGGAACAGTTCCCTTTGGATCCTCGTAGCCGTGTTGGTACTCTGCAATAAGGACGGCTCTATCTGCGGCAACCTTTTTAGCGGTTGCTCGTTGCCTATCGTGATCGCCCTTTTGTACTGCCTGTATAAGAACGGCACGTTGTCGTCTTTGCTCACCCCTTCTTGCGGCTGCTCCTGCAACTGCACCTGCGGCTGCTAATTTGCCCCTTCCTTGTACATAATCATTTCTCCTTTTTCTTTCTCAAGCCAATGACAAAATAAGTGCGATACATACGCGCCTTTTAAGGCAAAAAAGACGACCTTTCTCAAGGCCGCCTTTTTTCTCTAATTTTGTTTTTGCTCCAATAGTTTTCTTCTTTTTTGCAACACCCTATTTATTCCTTCCATTTTTTTCTTTTATCTTCTTCTGTTATTCCTTCTTCTATAAACTTATGAAATTCTTTTTCCAACCGTCTCATTTCCCGACGATAAATAATTTTTCTTTTCATCAATCACCCTCCTC
>JAFVXN010000181.1 GCA_017501125.1 Clostridia bacterium | reverse complement strand
GACGGGTAAGTCGGCGTACCAGATTTGGCTGGACGCAGGCAACTCGGGTAGCGAAGTGGATTTCTTGAACTGGCTCAAAGGCAACGACGGCGAGCAAGGGGAAATGGGCGCGACGGGCAAGTCAGCGTACCAGATTTGGCTGGACGCAGGCAACTCGGGTAGCGAGGCGGATTTCTTGAACTGGCTCAAAGGTGAGGACGGCGAGCAAGGGGAAACGGGCGCGACGGGTAAGTCGGCGTACCAGATTTGGCTGGACGCAGGCAACTCGGGTAGCGAAGTGGATTTCTTGAACTGGCTCAAAGGTGAGGACGGCAAGCAGGGCGCTACGGGTGCCACGGGTGCGACGGGTAAGTCGGCATACCAAATTTGGCTGGACGAGGGCAACTCGGGTAGCGAGACGGATTTCTTGAACTGGCTCAAAGGCGCGGACGGCGAAAACGGCGCGAGTGGCGAAAACGGCAAGGACGGCGCAGACGGGAGCGTTTGGCACAACGGCTTGTCGATTCCCTTAGATAGTCTTGGAAAAGACGGGGACATGTACTTAAACAACACGAGCAAAGACGTCTATACCAAGGTGGGTGGCAAGTGGCAAATGGTCAGCAATTTGGCTGGCAAGACGGCAAAACGGCGTTGGGACGAAGACGGGTCGTTAAAGATTCTCGCCGTAGGCAATAGTTTCTCGGAAGATAGTTTTTCGCATTTGCCTGCCGTGTTGAAGGGGCTGGGGATTACCGACTTTAAGATTTGCAATCTATACATAGCGGGCTGTACGTTGTCCACCCATTTGAAGAATATCCAGCAAAACCTTGGCGCGTACAGGTATAGGAATTTTACGGGCAACGGGATAGATGAGATTGCCGATTACAAGTTGATGGATGCCGTCAACGATGAGGACTGGGATTACATCACCGTTCAGCAAGGTAGCGTTGAGAGCGGTAAAGCAGATACCTACGACGACGTGACGCCTATCCTCAACGTGATTATGGCGGCAAAACCCGAGGCGACCGTGATGTGGAATATGACTTGGGCGTATCAGCAAACGCTGGAACACGACGATAGGTTCGCCCCGTACAATAGAGATCAAACGACTATGTACAACGCTATCGTGGACAGCGTGAAAAAGAAAATCGTGCCCGATCTCGAAATCAACGCAGTGATTCCCAACGGTACGGCGATCCAAAACGCACGGACGAGCCAGTTGGGCGATACCCTGACGAGAGACGGGTTGCATTTGGGACTGATCGGGCAATACGTTGCGGCGATGTCCTACGCTTATCTTATGACGGGCTACGATATCAACAATATTGCTTACGTGCCGAGTGGCATCGACGAGACGACGAAGGCGATTTGTATCGAGTCGGTATTCAACGCAATCAAGCGTCCTTTCCACGTCACGCAGTCTGCTTATCCAGGCGAAGAGCCGCCCAAGACGTACTATGAAATGAGCGATTACGGTTGGGGCGTGGGCTACTGGCACTCTGTCAGCGCGGATAGTTTTGACACCCGTCTAGAGACGACGGTGGCGTCCACCAAGTATATCTCCACGAGGAGATTTACGAAGGAGGATTTACCCGTGGGCACGGTGATAGTGGTAGCGGATAGGCATCAGTACCGCCCCGAGGCGTGGAAAGGGGCGGGTGCGCAAACGACCCGACCTGACAACGTCACTACGACGAGAATCGTTATCGACGAAGCGTGGTGGGCGGATTACGACTATCGTGCGTTCAATATCAGCGCCATTGACGGCTCTTACCTCGACGTGGAGGTGGCGAAAGCGGCGTTTAAGATTTGGTTGCCAAGATAATATCATTAAAAAACTCTCCGCTGTGACAGCGGAGAGTTTTTATATGCGCGCGTACAATAAAAAAGAGAAATAAAAAAGCAGGCATAAGCCTGCTTTTTGTTTTGCTTATTTTCTCGTGGAGAGGTAGACCATTAGGACAGAGACGTCCGCAGGGTTGACCCCCGAAATTCTGCCTGCCTGTCCTAAATTGAAAGGACGGATTCTATCCAACTTCTCGCGCGCTTCGAGGCGCAGACCTTGGATGGAGTGATAGTCGATGTCTTCGGGCAGTTTTTTGTCTTCCAACTTTTTCGCCCGTTCGATTTGTTCGACGCCTTGCTTTAAGTAGCCCTCGTATTTGACGGTGATTTCCGCCGTCTCCAAGATGTCTTTGGGATAGTCTTCAAAGACGTGGTATTCCGCCATGATATCCTTCAAGGCAATGGAGCGTTTTAGCATGTCCGCGTACGAAACCCCGACCCTGGGCGCCTCGTATCCGTATTTTTGCAAGAACTGGGTCGTGTCTTTAGGGGAGAGACGCTCCTCCATTTTGACGAGCAATTCCTCATACGCCGCCTTTCTTTGGCGGTATTTTTCGAGGCGTTCTTTTGTTGCGAGCCCGACCTGATAGCCGTATTCCGTCAGGCGGAAATCGGCGTTGTCTTGCCTAAGACAAATGCGGTGTTCGGCGCGCGAGGTCATCATACGATAGGGCTCGTCCGTGCCCTTAGTGACGAGGTCGTCGATGAGTACGCCGATATACGCCTCGTCTCTGCGCAGGATAAAGGGTGGCAGTCCACGGAGTTTTAAGGAGGCGTTGATGCCCGCCATAAGCCCCTGTGCCGCCGCCTCCTCGTAGCCCGAGGTGCCGTTGAATTGTCCTGCGCCGAACAAGCCTGAAATTTTCTTGAATTCCAGGGTTGCGTTCATTTGCGTGGGGTCGGCGCAGTCATATTCAAT
>JAFVXN010000180.1 GCA_017501125.1 Clostridia bacterium | reverse complement strand
GCCTTACAGGTTCTTGAACATATGGCTCATCGAGGAGCTGAAGGTGCTGATAACAAAACCGGTGATGGAGCTGGAATTATGATACAGATTCCACATGAGTTTATATTACTTAATGGAATACCCGTTCCAGAACGAGGACGGAGAGCCTGGCGCAGATGAACTCCGACTCGGTAATCTCGCCCGTAGAGAAGACCTACCTCCGAGAGCGACTCGCAGATATCCGTGCCCCTTCTTTAACTACTGGTTCTACCTTATAGTTAGCAAAAGCATAATCGAACATCGTGCGCACGTCGTGGAATCGATTGTCACTACTCTCTTCGCCTATTACGACGGAAATCACACGCATATTGTCACGTTTTGCCGTCGCGGCAAGGCAAAAACCCGCCTGGTTGGTAAAACCTGTTTTACCCCCGTCGCAGCCGTCGTAAAAGCGGACTAGCCTATTCGTATTGGTAATTTCCGTAAATCTACCTTCAGGATGCGCAAATTTGTCCGTCCAAATTTTTCCAAATCTAAAATATTCCTCGTACGAAGTCAACTCGTTGAGCATAATCGCAACGTCTTTGGCACAAGAATATTGCGGTTCTTTCGGCAATCCAGTACAGTTTGCAAATAAGGTGTTATTCGCCCCTAATTGACGGGCTTTTTCGTTCATTTTTTCCACGAAAATACTTTCGCTACCCGCTATCTTTTCCGCCAAAGCCACGCAACTGTCGTTTGCAGAGCAAACAACGATGCTTTTAATCAGTTCTTTTACGGGATATTTTGCATTTGATTCCAAGAATACTTGTGACCCGCCCATTGAAGAGGCGTTTTCGCTGATACAAATCTCTTCATCCATCGATAAATCGCCCTTTTTAATAGTCTCAAAAGTCAAAATTAGCGTCATAATCTTACACATACTTGCAATCGGCAGACGTTTTTCTTCTTCGTGCGCATAAATAGGCGTTGCCGTTGCGCTATCCATTAGATATGCGGATTTTGCCTTCGTCTCTAACACCTTTCTCGCATCCTTTTTGACGGCAGCAGGCACAATCTCCGTAATATGATACGCATAATTATGCTTTGACAATACGTCTGTGGCTTTGCTCTCCTTCAGCGTCAAAAGCGCAGAAAAACAAGTTAATCCTGCTAATAAGAACGTAATACCCCTCTTATTTTTAATCATAGTTATCTCCTATTTTTACTACGCGACACATTGTTATTATGCTATGCATAACATATATATTATGCGTCGCATAGTTTTAGTTTTCTAACATTTTATCAATATTAATACCGTATCCTCTCGTAGGATCGTTAATAAAAACGTGCGTCACCGCCCCTACCATCTTCCCGTTTTGAAGGATAGGACTACCACTCATCCCTTGTACAATGCCTCCCGTTGCGCCAATTAAGTCCTTATCCGTGATTTTTATCACGTAATTCTTATTTTCCCTATTCATTTTGTCGACTTTAACGATTTCTATGGAGTATTCCTTAGGAGAAACCCCACTAACCGTCGAATAAATAGAGGCGCGACCAGGCCTCACCTCTTCCGACGAAGCATAGGCAGTCGGCAAGGATTGATAGTCAAAATTATCGTCTATTTGTCCAAAAATACCACATTCACACTGTTTTTTAGCCGTTCCTATGCTTTTATCGCCCAAAAACATCCCTCTAAGTTCACCTGCCTTGCCCCTCATACCTTTCGAGACGCCTATTATATTACAGCAAAATACATCCCCAGCACGCATCGTCAACTTGGGCATATTAGCACCCGACACCGCATGCCCTAAAGACGCGAATTTTTTCGTATCTTTTTCAATATAAGTGACGGTCCCCACGCCCGAAACGCTATCTCGTATCAAAACGCCTATCTTATACCGTTCTGAAACACGATCTTGGACGGGCTGCACCTCAACGTTTAATTCTTCGTCGCCTCGCTGCAACGTCAAATCTATGGATTTTCCCTTAGTTTTGCTCAAAATCTCATTCAAATCCGCGACATTTATTACGTTAATCCCTGCGGCTTTCATTATTATATCCCCTGCGCGCACGCCAGCAGCCCCCGCTGGCGACTCGCTACCGTTTTTCGTCGAGACCTCACACAGTCCAATTACCTGAGCACCGCCCATATTTAAGGTAAAACCTGCCGTCATACCGCCTATATATACCGTTTTAGCGTTATTCTCCGCCGCAAAAGCAGGACTTACACTGGATATTTTGCCAACACAAGTCGCCCCACAGCACAAAAATACGCCAAAAAATAAAGCACCTAATTTGCGCATATCATCCTCCACTCGAAAGATAATTTGAGCAAACCAAGTGCTTTTTATTCCGTTTTCAAGTCAAGATTGCCTCGCCAAAAATTGTTAATTTAGGCCATTTTTATACGTCTCAGCCTGTTTAATCAGTTCTTTTGCGTGTTTTTCCGCAAATACGTCGCCTAATTCACCACCAAGCAAACGCACCACCTCGCCAACTTTTTCCGTCTCCGAAAGAGCCTTAACCTTCGTCAGCGTCTTTCCAGCCGTCTCCTCTTTTTCAATCAAGAACTCTTTATCGCTAGCAGCCGCTATCTGCGCCAAATGTGAAACTGCGATAATTTGCGTACCTTTTGCAATTTTGACAAACTTTTCGGCGACGGTCTTTGCCGTTTGGCCACTAATCCCTGCGTCAATCTCGTCGAAAATATAAGTATCAATTTCATTAACGGTAGAAAGTTGCGTCTTAATCGCCAACATAAATCGGCTCATTTCGCCGCCACTGATAATCTTCCCTAACGGCTTCAAGGGCTCACCCGCGTTCGCCGAGAACAGGAAAGTTATCTCATCCAAGCCGTTATGCCCCGCATTTACAACGTCTTCTTCCGTATATTCGTTGAAATTAATCTCAAAACGCGCACTACCTATGCGCAGCGTTTTTAATTCTTCGGTCACACGCGCGCAGAAAGCCTCGCCCTCCGTCTTGCGTAATTTCGTCAATCGCAAACAAATTTGATAAATATCTGCCTGAACCTCACCAAGATC
>JAFVXN010000179.1 GCA_017501125.1 Clostridia bacterium | reverse complement strand
TTGTCTGTACCCTCGATCTGGATCTTGTAGTACTGTCCGCCAAGATATCCGCCAGCCTCAGGAACCACTGTAAGAGTCCATCTCTGATGAGGACGGTTCATCCAGTCACCGATACGTGCTGGAATCTCGCCTGTACTGAGATGGTCGGCGAAGTTTTAATATTGATGAAGGATTTGGCGGACGAAGGGCTGACGATGGTAATCGTCACGCACGAGATGGCTTTTGCTAGACAGATTGCCAACAGGATTATTTTCATTGACGAAGGGATTATTAAAGAAGAGGCTCCCCCCGAGGAGTTTTTCACCAATCCTAAAGACCCTCGCTTGCAGGAATTTTTATCCAAAGTATTGCAACCGATTAAAGACGCCTCTAATTAGAGGCGTTTTTTGTCGTCTAGGGTTGTTTTTTTGAAAAGAAGATGGTATAATTAGTGTATCGCGTAAAAAAGGAAGGCAGACTTTGCAAAAGGAAAAGGGCGGACAATTACATATCGGGGCAGAGGTGGCGAGGATAGCGCTGTTTACGGCGTTGCTCGTCGTTTGCTCGTGGATACAAATCCCCACGCCCGTGCCCTTCACCTTGCAGACGTTCGCACTGTTTTTGGCGGTTTGCGTACTAGGGGCGAAGCGCGCCTTCTTGGTCGCGTGCGCGTACCTTTTATTAGGCTTTGTAGGCGTGCCCGTCTTTTCGGGCTTTAAGATGGGCTTTGCGGCGATGATAAGCCCCACGGGCGGCTATCTGCTCGGCTACTATATCGGCGGGCTCGTGATGTGGGCGGCGGAGAAAATCCCCTTGAAAAAAGGCGGCAAAATCCTGACCCTGTCGATGGGCTTAAGCGTCTATTATCTTTGCGGCGTAGTTTGGTACGCGTGGATATTCGTCAAAGGCGAGGTCGGCGTATGGGCGGCGCTCGTCACCTGCGTGATACCCTTCCTGCTCCCCGATGCGGCGAAGATGGCGCTGGCTATCCTGCTGTCGGGACGGGTGGAGAAACTACTCAAAAAAGGCAAGAAAGCAAAGGAGAAAAAGATGGACAAAAAAGGCTGGCTGGTCGTCAACGGCTTTTTGCAAAAAGAGAAATTCGACGTCGTCTACGGCTTCTTGAAAAGGAGCGCGGAAGAAAAGGGCGTCTTAATCGAAATCAAGCGCAACACCGAGTTGTTTGCGTGCGATTTTTCTACTGATTTGCCCGACTTCGTCCTCTTTTGGGACAAAGACGTGGCACTCGCAAGACGCATAGAAAAGGCGGGCGTGCCCGTCTTCAACAGCCCGTCCGCGATAGAGATTTGCGACGATAAGATACGCACCGCACTCTGCTTGGAGGGGAAGGTGGCGATGCCCAAGACGCTGTTTGCGCCCAAGACCTTTTACGGGGTCGGCTACACCTCGCTGGATTTTTTAAGAGACGCGGAAAAAGTGCTCGGATTGCCCTTCGTTATCAAACACGCGTGCGGCTCTTTCGGCGCGCAGGTATACTTGGCTAACACGCTTGAAGAGGCGGAGACAATCGTAAAAAAGATAGAGGATAAGGATTTTATCCTTCAGCAATTTATCCAAGAGAGCAGGGGCAGGGACGTGCGCATCAACGTGGTAGGAGATACGGTAAACTCAGCCATGGTACGCGAAAACCCTGACGATTTCCGCTCCAATATCACGAACGGGGGTACGGCAACCGCCTATACGCCCACGCAAGAGGAGGCGGAGATAGCCCTTGCCGCGTGCAAAGCGATAGGGCTGGATTTTGCGGGCGTGGACGTGCTTTTCGGCAAGGACGGACCCATCGTCTGCGAGGTCAATTCCAACCCCCATTTTAAGAGCACTTACGATTGCACGGGTGTGGATATGAGCACGTCTATCATCGAGCATATTTTGGAGAAACTGGCGTGAACGGCTGGCTTATTTACGATAAAAAAGGTGCCGAGCGCAACGGGTGGTTTATCGAAAAATTGATAGCCGAATTTGCCGCGCTCGGACATACTCTGCACCTCAAGATCGTCGAGGACGGCTGGGGGGACGAAGGGGCGGATTTTGTAATCGTCAGGACGATTAACCCAAAAATCAACGCCTATTTTGAGGCGAAAAAAGTACCCGTTTTCAACGGCGAAAAGGTGGCACGCGTTGCCTGCGACAAGTGGCAGACCTACCTATTTTGCAGGGAAAATCATATCCCCGTTATGGAGACGAAATTACTGGGCGAGGAGCAACCTTTCCCTTTTCCTTTCGTCGTAAAATCGCGCGACGGGCACGGGGGTAGCGAGGTGTTCTTGATTGCGGACGAAAGGGCGTGGGAAGAAAGAAAAGCGGAGATTGATATATCTCGCTTTATCGCCCAACCTCTCTGTGACGAGCAGGGCAAAGATATGCGCGTATACCTATTAGGAGGCAAGGTGCTCGCGG
>JAFVXN010000015.1 GCA_017501125.1 Clostridia bacterium | reverse complement strand
GACGAGCGGGCGCATATAACGGAAGAAGAAGGTCAGCAAAATGCAACGGATATGCATACCGTCTTGGTCGGCATCCGACAAAATAATAACTTTGTGATAGTTGATTTTTTCCAACTTAAAGTCGGGATCGATACCACCGCCGATTGCGTTAATCATCGTCCTGATTTCTTCGTTTTCAAGAATTTGGTTTAAGCGTTTCTTTTCTACGTTGAGCGGCTTACCACGAAGTGGTAAGATAGACTGGAATTGTCTAACGCGCGCCTGCTTTGCCGTACCGCCTGCAGAGTCGCCCTCTACGATAAACATTTCGTTGAATTCAGGCTTTCTACCAGAGCAAGACGCCAACTTACCAATCAAAGTCAGCCCTTCGATACTGCTCTTTGCTCGTGCATTGTCCTTGGCTTGTTTTGCCGCCAAGCGCACCTTCGCCGCCCCTTGCGCCTTCTTGATAATCTCTTCCAACGTCTTTTTATAGCCACGGACGTTGAGCAAGGAGTTAATCCCCTCGATTACCGTCGCCTCGACAGGAGGACGAGCCTCAGTGTTGCCGAGTTTCGTCTTCGTCTGCCCCTCGAATTGCACGTTCTTCATCTTAATGGACAGCACCGCCGTCAAACCCTCGCGGAAGTCGTCGCCTTGGAAATTAGGGTCCTTATCTTTCAAAAAGCCGTTTGTACGCGCGTAATCGTTAAGGACGCGCGCAAGCCCCGACTTAAACCCTATCTCGTGATAGCCGCCCTCGGGGGTAGGAATATTGTTGACGAAGGAGAAAATGCTCTCGGTGTAATCGCCCGTGTGCTGAATGGCAAATTCCACCAAGATATCGTTCTTTTCCGCTTTGTAATAGATGGGTTGAGAATACAACTTCTTCTTCCCGTCGTTCAAACTTCTCACGAAGTCGCTAATGCCACCGTCGTACTTAAAGGCGACGCGATAAGGCTCGCTCTCAAGTGCAACCTCGTCGATTTGATTAAACAAAGACTGCTGAGGCTGGAAGGTGGTCTCAATCTCCTCTTCCGTGCCCGTCTCTTCTTGGGCGACCTCCGCCTCGTCCTCAGCCGCACCCAAGTTGCCCTTCATACGCTTTGCGTCAGCCATCGTCAATCTTTCGTCAATCAAAATTATCTCAATGCCACGATTCAAGAAAGCGAGTTCGTTAAGCCTCTCTTCTACCATATCGAGCGAAAAATCCGTCTCGGAGAAAACGTTGGCGTCAGGCTTAAAGCGCACGAGCGTACCCGTACGACGGGTCGACACACCCGTATCCTCCAAAGGACCGTCGGGGATGCCACAGTCGTATTTGTTCTTTCTCTTATTAAAATGAGCGTGAAAACTCATCTTAAAAATATGTTTTTTGTAGACCTCTACCGTCAGCCACTCCGAAAGAGCGTTGGTGACGGAGGCACCTACGCCGTGCAGACCGCCAGAATACTCGTAGTTGCCCTGCCCGAATTTACCGCCTGCGTGCAATTTCGTAAAGACGAGTTGTACGCCCGACACCTTTTCTTTAGGGTGAATATCGGTAGGGATACCGCGCCCGTTATCTTCAACGGAGGCACTGCCGTCCTTGTGCAACGTGACCGTAATCTTACTCGCAAACCCGTTGGCGGCTTCGTCCACTGCGTTATCGACGATTTCCCATAAGATATGGTGCAACCCTTTAATACCCGTCGAGCCGATATACATACCAGGGCGCATACGCACTGCGTCAAGTCCTTCTAATACCTCTAAGTTCTTGGCGCTGTATGCGTCGTCCGTCTTTTCCTTTTTCGTCTTTTCTACTGCCATGTCTTCCTCAATCTATGCCTTTTTCTCCTACCGAGTTAAGGCGCTAAAATTTTCCATTTTTTATTATAACACTATTTTTTTCTTTTTTGCAAGGATTTGACAGAAAAAAAGTGGATAAATTTTTGTTTTATCCACAATTTTTTGTGTTTTT
>JAFVXN010000178.1 GCA_017501125.1 Clostridia bacterium | reverse complement strand
CCCCGCCGAAAAAACGCCCGCTGGACGCGTACCTGGTACGTGGATTGCACCTCGGCTACGCTCCCTACACCCCATGGCAAGGACGACGGATTTTGCACGGAGGGTAAACACCCCATCTCGGCTGTTGATTGCCGTAATCTCCTTATCCTTTGTCAGTGAAAGAACCGCCGTATCTAAAAGGACGTCAATCCCCCTCTTTTTTACCTCGTCGATAAAACGTGCGGCGTATTCCGGCCCCGACAAACTCTCTTTGAACCTAGTCAACCCAAAGCCGTTGTGGATACATTGATTGAGAATACCGCCCAAACAATCGTCACGCTCGATAATCAGCGCCTTTGCCCCTTCGTTGCAGGCGGAAATCGCCGCGGCAAGCCCTGCAGGGCCTCCGCCTATGACGATGACGTCATAATCTTTTTTCATTTCGTCACCCCCGTCAACAGATAAGAGCCCTTGCCTTTTTTGGTCACTTCTTCGATGGGTACGCCTCGTTCTTTAGCGATTAACTGGGCGACGACGGGTTGACAAAATCCGCCTTGGCATCTGCCCATACCCGTCCTCGTCCGCCTCTTTACGCCGTCGATATCTTTTGCGGGTGGATTCTCGCGGATTGCGCGGATAATCTCGCCTTCCGTTATCCCTTCGCAACGACAAACCACCCTGCCGTACGCCGCGTCTTTTTTAATCAGTGCGTTTTGTTCCTCTCTAGACAAGTCCTTGAAAAAGTAGTCGGGTGCTCGCCTGCCGTCAAAATCCTTCCTCTTTTTAAGAGGAAGACGACGAGAAATAAGTTTCTCCACCACGTATTGCGCCAAAGCGGGAGCCGCCGTAAGACCTGGGCTCTCTATCCCGATACAGTGAAAGAAACCCTGACTGGCATCGCTCTCTTTCACGATGAAATCGCGTGTAGAGGCGTAGGCGCGGACGCCTGCAAAAGAAGTTATGGCGTGGCGCAACGGCGGGTTTTTGCAGATTCTTTTCGCCCTGTCTTGCACGAAAGCAAGCCCGTCCACGCTGGTGGAGGCGTCCATTTCGTCAACTTCCTCCGCCGTGGGACCGAACATAATATTGCCGTCGACCGTCCGCGTCACGAGTATACCTTTGCCCTTTTCGGTCGGGGTGCAAAAAACGGTATGCGAAAGATAGCCGCTACACGCCCTATCCACAAGAATATATTCCCCTTTCCTGCCACTGATAGGATAATCGTCGCCGATCATACGCGCAATCTTTCCGCCGTGATAGCCTGCGCAATTGACGACGACTTTCGCCTTCGTCTCCCGCCCGTCTTTTGCCTGCACGCAGTATCCGTCCGTATCCTTTTTAATCGCTACCACCTCGTAGTCCGTATACAGCGTGCCACCGTTGTCCATTGCGTTGCCGATAGCGGCAATCGTCAGCCCGTAAGGACACACCGTCCCTGCCGTAGGTGCGTATAAGGCGGCGATAGCGTCGGGAGAAAGGTTGCCTTCCAACCCGTGCAACCTCTCCTTGTCTATAATCTCTAACCCCTCGACACCGTTGACTTGTCCACGCTCTTTTAAGGCGGATAACGTCCTCTTTTCCTCTTCGTCGAAGGCAATCACGAGCGAGCCGTTGTTGACGTATTTTACCCCCAACTCTCGGCATAATTCGCCCATCATCTTATTGCCGAGGACGTTGAATTTCGCCTTTAGGGTATTGGGTTTTGCATCATAACCTGCGTGGACGATACCGCTGTTGGCTTTGCTAGCGCCCATACAAACGTCTCCCTCTTTTTCGAGAAGGCATACTTTTAATTGGTATTTCGTCGCCTCGCGCATCACCAAGCCGCCGACGACGCCACCGCCGATTACGATTACGTCAAACATCTCATTTTCTCCCTACTATCATTAT
>JAFVXN010000177.1 GCA_017501125.1 Clostridia bacterium | reverse complement strand
TCATAATGGCGACGGTGCCTATGGTTGTTGGGTTTATTCTTGGTAAATTCGTATTCAAATTGTCTATTTTCAACAACCTTGGTTCTATCACGGGTGGTATGACTAGTACTCCTGCGCTTGGCTCTTTGATTTCTGTAGCGGGGACGGATGACGTTTCCGCGGCGTATGCGGCAACTTATCCTATCGCATTGGTGCTAATCGTTATTGCGTCTAGTTTGATGGTTCTATTGCCATTCTAAATAAAAAACTCCTTCGTCGTTCGGCGAGGGAGTTTTTAATTATTTTTCCAAAAATTACATAAAAAGCGATAAAATTAGCCATAACTATTTCCGTGTGGAGGTAGATATGGCTAATATTTTGATTATCGGTGGCGGAGTGTCGGGGTTATCGGCTGGGATCTACGCCTTAATGAGTGGGCATCAAGCGACGATTTGTGAAAGGCACGCGGTGCCTGGAGGCAATCTAACGGGCTGGTGGCGAGGCGAATATCACATCGACAACTGTATCCACTGGTTGACGGGCACGAATCCTAATACGGAAAGGTATAAGCGGTGGGAAGAGGTTGGTGCGCTTGGCGACGTACAGGTCCATTTGGGCGAAAGTCTTTACACGTGTGAACACGACGGAAAGACTATGTCTCTTTATCGCGACTTAAATCGGGTAAAAGAGGAGATGTTGCAGATTTCTCCTGCGGACGGTAAAGAAATACGCCAGTTTATAAAGGCGGTCAAGGCGGCACAAAGCGTGTGTGGCTTTGAGATTGGGGACGGCGACGGGAAAGGTGGCGCTCTATCAAAAATAGCGGCAATGCCTGCGCTGGCTAGATATGCTATGATGTCGACGGGTGATTTGGCGACGAAATTCGAGCATCCGCTTTTAAGGCGGTTTATTAGTTGTCTGATAGGAGAAGACTTTTCGTCTATTGCGTTATTAGTCGTATTTGCGACTTTTTGCGGCAACGACGGGGGGATTCCTCAAGGCGGATCGCTCGCGATGGCGAATCGTATGGCGGATAGGTTTGTGTCGCTTGGTGGGCGATTATTGCTGGGGAAAAAGGCGATAAAAATCAATTTAGCGCGAAGACGTGCAAAATCCGTTTACTTTGAGGACGGCAGCGAGTTGCCTTGCGATTACGTCGTATGCGCTACGGATCCGAAAACATCGATAGAAAAATTGCTTTCTCGTCCTCTTCCTAGCGCTATAAGCAAGCAATATGCTGACGAGAAAATGATTCGTTTTTCCAGTTATCATACGGCGTTTGCGTGCAAAACGAACAAATTGCCCTTCGTGGGGGATTATATTCTGTCCTTGAATAAAAAGCAACAGGTGGAGTTGGGCGCGAGGTATCTAGTTTTGCGTGAGTTTTCGCACGATAAGACTTTCGCGCCGAAGGGAGAGACGGTTTTACAGACAATGGTGTTCTGTGGCGAAGCGCGCAGTCGGGCGTTTGTTGAGATGCGCAAGACTGACAAAGAGGGATACAAGGAGCAAAAGGCGCACTTGGCGGCTCTTATTGAAGAGATAATTCTTGCTAAATTCCCGAAATTGAAGGATAAAATCAAATGTATCGATATGTGGACACCTGCCACGTACAACCGCTATTACGGCGAGGAAATCGGGGCATATATGAGTTTTATCTTTCCTAAGCGTTATTTGCCAAGACCTGCGCCTTGTTCGGTGCCTGGGGTGAGGAACGTTGTTTTAGCGACGCAATGGCAACAAGCGCCAGGCGGGTTGCCTACTGCCGTTTCGATGGGCGCGCGTGCGATAAAATATATTTGCAGAAAGGAAAATAGGAAATTTGCTTATAAATTTATGCCGCCGTTCACGGCGAAGGCAGTAAAAAGGAGACCTTCTCATTGAGAAAGGTCCCCTTTCTTGTTATTTGGTTGCTTTAAGCCACAAAAAGCGCAATAAAGTAGTACGAGCCCCGTGGCGAGCAAGATGCCGCCGACGATATCGGTAAGCCAATGTACGCCCGAAATTAGGCGTCCTACGACCATAAACGCTGTAAATGAGGCGAAAGTCGAGAGAAGAATTGCCCTTGTCGATGTGTTTTTCGTCCGCGTGAACAGTTGCATCATTGCAGTTGGAACCACGCAAAGGACTAAAAGGGTGGTTGACGAGGGGTATGACGCCTCGAGGAAACCGTCGATTAATATAGGTCTTCGATTGACGACGACGTATTCGAAAAAGACGTAAACTGCCATAACGAGGATATAAAAACCGCCGAGGACGAAAAGATTGTAGTCTACTTTTGATAGTTTTTTTCGTTTTACCCATTGTATAAGACCTAAAATGGCAAATCCTAAGGCAATCCCGATAGGTATTAAGCCCAGCCAATCAGTAATGACGTACAATGGCATGCATACACCCGTTAAACGATGAAAGGAGCCGTTGATTGTTGCAAAGCCAACGTACGACTCGTTTGGGCCGATAGGTTGCACGTCGACAAGACTAATCAGTATGGTCCAGACGACAAAAGCGGCTAAAAAAGCTGCGGATAAATAGAGATAAAGTCGATAATTCTTTTTCATAGTGGCACCCCTTGTTAAATGATAAGATAATTATAGGCGAGGGGTGCGGAAAAGGCAATAAACTAGCCGTCACGGGCGTGATACTTATCGTGTCAACGCTGGATAATCGCAATTGTTGCTTTAATTGCAAGCAAGACGAAGGCAAATATCGCCGCATAAGGTTGCAAACTGATAATAAAAAGGAATACAGACGTGGTGTTGAGGATTAAAGAGACCGGAATTTTACTTTTTGTCCACGGTTTTGCTTGGATATTTTGCAGGGCGAGCATTGTGACCCCTAAAAGCGCCGTGGCGACAATCGTGACGAAATATAAGACCTTAAGGTATTGCTGGACAGAGGTGAGGTCTAAAAGCGATACGGGAAACGCCCCTTCCGTTGTTCTTTCCGCAAAAAACGGCAAAAAGATAAGCAAAACCATGGACAAATCGAGCAATCCGTAAAGTAAATCTCTAAAACGTGATACGGTTTGCCTTTTTTCTTCTTTTGCGAGGGTAATCGTCTCGTCCGAGGAAATTAACTCGTCGATGGTCACGGAAAAGAACTTGGCGATATCTTTCAAGGAGTCGATGCTTGGATATCCTCGCCCTGATTCCCATTTGGAGATGGCGGTGCGTGATACAAAAAGTTTTTCGGCTAATTCTTCCTGCGTGAGCCCTTTGTTTTTTCTTAATTCTTGAAGTTTTTGATTAAATTCCATAATGTGCCTTACTTGTGATTTATTGTTTTACAGTATAACATATCGTATTAAAAAATTCAAGTATATAAAATATAACCACCCGACGATGGGGTGGTTATGTTGTGGTGGAGCTAAGGGGAGTCGAACCCCTGACCTTTTGAATGCCATTCAAACGCGCTACCAACTGCGCTATAACCCCGTTTGGTGGAGGCAGAGGGGCTCGAACCCCCGACCTCGTGCATGTGAAGCACGCGCTCTAACCAACTGAGCTATGCCTCCAAACGAACGATACTATTTTACTTGGTTTTTGCCCATTTGTCAATCGTTTGCGCAGTATTTTATAAGAAAAGGCAAAAAATAGGGCAATTATCAGTCATTTTTGCTTAAAATGGCGTCAAGAAGGCGATGTAGGTTAAAAAGGATAGAAAACCGTTCTATTTATGTCACACATAGGTATTATATCACGCATAATATGTCACGCATAGGTATTATGTGTGACATAATCAAGCGCAAAAAGGTCAATAATCGAGCATTTTAAGGCTAAAAGGGCGTTTTTTGTAAAAAACAAAAAAAATTGAGACTTGTCTATGACATAGTACAAACTCTCTCTAACATACGATATCCATACGGTCAATTTTGGGAGGTCTTTGGTATGTTGTGGGAGTTGTTGTTGCGCTTTTTGGGAAAAATTACGTTTTTTACTGGTGCTATCGTGGGGAAGAACTCCTTCCCGAAGCCACTGTCACAGGAAGAGGAGCGGCGATATTTGCGCTTGGTGGCGCAAGGGGATAAAGAGGCGAGAGACGTCTTGGTGAAACATAATATGCGGCTTGTTGCACACGTCGTCAAAAAATATAGCGGCGCGGCAGAAACGGACGATTTGATTTCGGTGGGGAGTATCGGGCTTATCAAGGCTATCTCAACGTATAAAGAAGGGAAGGGAACTACCTTGGCTACGTATACGGCAAGGTGCATCGAGAATGAGATTTTGATGCTTATCCGTGCTAATAAAAAGCACAAAGCAACCGTTTCTTTGTATGATCCCGTAGGGATTGATAAGGACGGCAACGAACTCACGCTGCTCGACTTGCTCTTTGAGAGAGAGGAGGGTGTGTTTGAGGACGTTGAGAAGAAAATCCAAAGGGAAAAATTGCTCAAAGTCGTACGACGTAATCTAACGGACCGTGAATTCGAGGTCGTTTGTCTGCGGTATGCGTTAAAGGGCGGGATTCCGTTGCCGCAAAGAGAGGTCGCCGCCATGTTGAAGATATCACGTTCGTATATTTCTCGTATTGAGAAAAAGGCGATTGAAAAATTGCGCGCCCAACTTTCGGTGGAGGAATTTTACGATTGAACCGATTTTACGGAGTGTTTATGCTATAAAAATATCAAAAAAAGTGAAAAAAGACGAAAAAATCGCGATTTTGCTGTTGAATTTTTTTTTACGATATGGTATACTATTGAAGATGTGGCAAACATTGGCTTGTCACCGTGAACTTCTAACTAGGAAAAATATATTGGAGGATTTTGTAATGACAATCTCACAAGAAGTAAATGAAATGTACTGCGTTGCAAAAGGCGCAGGCGTTGCACGTCATCAAAACGCCCCGATTCCCGAAGAAGGGAAATGGGTGCATGCGAAAGAAATCAAAGATATCAGCG
>JAFVXN010000014.1 GCA_017501125.1 Clostridia bacterium | reverse complement strand
GCGGCGAAATCCCTCAACGAGCATCACGGTTTTTAATTTGTACGGGGTAATTCCTGCCTAAAAATACGTCGCAATACTGCGTTGCGCACTGTGCCACCTTGCTCGCGTACACACAAGCACGCTCCCGTCGTCGGTACTTGCGCCTTGTCTTGCTAGTATTTTCCTATGGCGGATTTATCACTGCTAGGGGCGAAAACAGATGCACAGTTTCAAACTGTATATCTCCCGCAGGAAACCAACGCAAATCATCGTGTCGCCTACTGCGTTAGGGAAAAATTAAAAAAATTACGAAAAAATCTGCGTTTTTGCAGATTTTTTTCTTTAGAAAAAAGGAAAAGGGCGGACGAATTACGAAATTATAATTATACGGCAGTGTCTTTTACGCGCAACGCGCGTGAGAAAAAGGAGGACGAAGTCGATGGAAAAGAAGCAAATAGTATCCCCTAGACAGCGCGCTTTCGAGACGGAAAGGGCGACCCTTTCTCCGTACGCTTGCCACGCGGAGGATTCGGCAGGGCGCCTGCGCGAGGAACCGCTTTGTCAATTCCGCACCTGTTTTCAACGGGATAGAGACAGGATTATTTATAGCAATTCTTTCAAGCGTTTGAAGGGCAAGACGCAGGTGTTTTTTGCCCCCGACGAGGACCATTTTATCACCCGCTTGACGCACACGCTGGACGTCTCGCAGATTGCCCGTTCGATTGCGCGCACCTTGCACCTTAACGAGGACTTGTGTGAGGCGATTGCGCTGGGGCACGATTTGGGGCATACCCCGTTCGGTCACGTAGGCGAGAGGGTGCTCAATTCCCTTTCCTCGTGCGGCTTTTTGCACAATCAGCAATCTTTACGCGTCGTGGACGTACTCGAAGAGGACGGCAAAGGCTTGAATTTGACCCAAGAGGTGCGCGACGGGATTTTGAATCACAAGATATCTGGCACGCCGAAGACGTTGGAGGCGAAACTCGTCTCGGTGGCAGATAGGATTGCGTACATCAACCACGATATCGAAGACGCGATACGAGCGGGCGTGTTAAAGGACGCCGATTTGCCTTCGGGTCCCGTCAAGATACTGGGCGGACGGACGAGGGAGCGCATCAATACCGTCGTCGCCGACATATACGAGAATTCCTACGGCAAAGCGGACATTTATATGTCTGCGCCCGTAGAACAAGCGATTGCGGAACTTCGTTCGTTTATGTTTGAAAGGGTATACGAACTGTCCAACAAATCCATGCAAGAAAGGGCGATGCGGCTGCTTTCAAAACTGTACGAATATTACGTTGCGCACGTAGACGAATTGCCTGCGCGATATCTTCTTAATTTAGAAAAGGACGGGAAGGAACGGGTAGTTTGCGACTACTTATCCGGTATGACGGACAAGTACGCCATCAACTTGTTAGAGCGACTGTTTATCCCGACCACCTTTTCGCTGGGGGAGGTGACTAGATGAGTGTATCGAAAGGCGTCGACTCCCGTTTTATGGAGGAGTTGAAGCAAAAAAACAACATAGCGGAGGTGGCTGCCTCTTATATCTCGCTGGATAGAAAAGGGGGGAACTACTGGGCGTGTTGTCCCTTCCACCACGAAAGGACGCCCTCCTTTGCCATCAACGAAGCGGAGCAGTTTTACCATTGTTTCGGCTGTGGGGAATCGGGCGACGTCGTCAAATTCGTCAAAGAGATAGAGTCGACGGATTTTATGGGTGCGGTACGGATTCTTGCCGCGCGCGCGAAGATGGAGGTCCCCGAGAGCAATTTTGACAGTGAAAAATCCTTGCAGATGAAGAAAAAGAGGGATACTTTGGCGGCGATTATGCTCGACTCTGCAAAATTCTACTTGCAGAATTTATACGGCGGTGACGAGCGTGCGACGGCACACTTGCAATATCTCTCCAACCGCGGCTTAGCCCCGACGACGATTAAAAAATTCGGTTTGGGTGCCTCGCTAGATTTTTACGGCTTAGCCGATTATTTGACGGGGAAAGGGTATAGACGCGAGGATTTGCTCGATAGTGGCGTGTTGGCGGAGAGCAAGACGGGCAAACTGATTGACGCGCTGGGCGGAAGGCTGATTTTCCCCATCATCAACGCGCTCGACGAGGTGGTTGCCTTTGGTGGCAGGGCGTTGGAAAAGACGGACTTTGCCAAATACAAGAATACGAAAGAGACCCTGCTTTTCAATAAGAGCAAGACGCTTTACAACGTCAATCTACTTAAAAAACTCAAGCGGGAGCAACCGATTAAAGAGGTGATTATCGTCGAGGGGTATATGGATACCATCTCCCTCTATCAGGCAGGGTTTAGGAACGTCGTCGCCTCGATGGGTACGTCGCTGACCAAAGATCAGGCTCGTCTCGTCAAGCGATACAGCGAGAACGTATTGATTAGTTATGACGGCGACTTTGCGGGGCAAAAGGCGGATCTTCGTGGCTTAGAGATATTAAAGGACGAGAATTTGCGCGTAAAAGTCGTGCCGATGCCCGACGGGCAGGACCCCGACGACGTAGCGCGACAGGGTGCCGCGGCGTATCAGGCGTGTCTAGACAAAGCGATGCCGCTGATCGACTATAAGTTGCACGCCATCGAACGCAAATACGACCTGTCCAAGACGGACGAGCGACGCGCTTTCCTTGCTGAGGCGTTGACGGTGGTCAACTCCGCCGACAACGAGAGTTTGAAAGAGGAACTGTTAAAGAAACTTCGTGAAAAGACGGGCATCTCCTACCACTCGTTAGAGAGGGATTTGCAGACGCTTTCCAAGGAGGACAAGCCGAAGGTGGCGGAACCCGTCCAAAAACCTGCGGAGTTAAAGGCTGGGGATAGGATTATCAAGGCGGAGCGATTTATCTTGGCGGCGAAACTCTTTTCCGCCCCGTGTGCAAAGGGGTTTGATTTAGAGGAGATAGATTTCAGCGACCAAATCCACCAGATGATAGCGACCTACGTCAAGGACAGGGAGAAGAAAGGGGAGAGGATTCGCCCCAGCGAACTGTTCGAGGTGTTAGACGAGAACTGTCCGCAGTTCAACGCGATTTTAGACGTCAACTACGGCGACAAATTAGCGGATAGCGTCGCCCCGAAATTTTTCGCCGACAGCGTCAACGTATTGCGGCGCGAGACGCTCAACCGCAAGATTAACGTATTGTGCGCAAGACAGGCGGCGGAAGAGGATGAGGAACGCAAAAAAGCGATAGTCAAAGAGATATCCTATTGTATAGCGGCACGAAATCGCCTAAAAAAATGATTAAAAAAGTGCAATTTCGTATACCATTATCCATTAGTACCATAAAAAAAGAAAAAACGGGCAACCGAGAAGAATTAACGGAGGAAAAAAGTGAATATATCCGAACAAAAATTTAGCGAAATCGTAAGCGGTCTTGTAGGCAACTATAAGGTTCGCGGCAGCATCTCCACCAACGCGTTGTGCGACATCTTGGAAAAATTCGATATGACGCCCACCCAAATGGACGACGTATACAAGACGCTCGCGGAAGAGGGGATTCAAATCGTCGACGAGGTAGAAAGGGACAAGGAACTCTTCGAACAAGCCCTTTCCGATATCGGTCTGGACGACCCCGTCAAGATGTATTTGAAAGACATCGGTAGGGTGCCCTTGCTGTCGGCGGACGAAGAGGTTGAACTTGCCCGTCGTATGCAGGAGGGGGACGAAGCGGCGAAAAAACGCCTTTCGGAGGCAAACCTCCGTCTCGTCGTGTCCATTGCAAAAAGATTCGTAGGACGCGGCATGCTCTTTCTCGATTTGATTCAAGAAGGTAATTTGGGTCTTATCAAAGCGGTGGAAAAATTTGACTATCAAAGAGGGTTTAAGTTCTCCACGTACGCGACGTGGTGGATAAGACAGGCGATTACGCGTGCGATTGCCGACCAAGCGCGTACTATCCGTATCCCCGTGCATATGGTCGAGACGATTAACAAACTCACCCGTGTACAGCGTCTGTTGTTGCAGGATTTGGGTAGAGAGCCGACCCCTGCGGAGATTGCGGAAAAGATGGGCGTGACGGAAGAGAAGGTGTGCGAGATTCAAAAGATTGCGCAAGATCCCGTATCCTTGGAGACGCCTATCGGCGAGGAAGAGGACAGCCACTTGGGCGACTTTATCGAAGACGACAAGATGATAACCCCCAACGACAAGGTGGCGGCGTCTATGCTCAAGGAGCAACTTTTCCACGTGCTCGATACGTTGACCCCGAGAGAGGAAAAAGTTTTGCGCCTCCGCTACGGTATCGAAGACGGAAAACCCCGCACCTTGGAAGAGGTCGGCAAGGTCTTCAACGTCACGAGAGAGCGTATCCGTCAGATTGAGGCAAAGGCGCTTAGAAAACTCCGCCATCCTTCGCGCAGTAAAAAATTGAAGGATTATTTGGAGTAAGGACAGCGGCGAGAAGATGAACTACTCACAACGCATCAATCTTCTTTGTTCGCTGATACTTCCGTCCAAAACCTTTGCGGACGTGGGGTGCGACCACGGCTATTGCACGCAGTACGCGCTGGAAAAAGGGCTTTGTGAAAGGGCGATTATCAGCGACGTTAGCAAGGGGAGTTTGGACAAGGCAAAGACGCTGCTTTCTTCCTATATCGAGGAGGGCAGGGTGACGGCGGTGCTGGGCGACGGATTCTTAGGCGTGCCCGACGATACCGACCAAGTCCTGATAGCAGGTATGGGCGGCTACGAGATCGTCCAGATACTCTCTCACCCCCGACACGGCTTTATGCCCCGTCGCTTTATCTTCCAGCCCATGCACGACGCCTCGAAACTTCGTCGCTACGTACTCGAAAACGGCGGTAGTATCGAGCGGGATTTCACCTTCGTCGACGGCAGAAAATATTACGACGTCCTCGTCGGTGGCAGGTCGAAGGAGCCGACCCCCTATACGGAGATGGAACTAACTTTTGGGAAAGAAAATATTCGTCTTCGCCCGAAGGAGTTTATCGACAGGTTGGAAAGGGAAGTAGGCAACGTAGACAAATACTTGGTGGCGCCCACCGTCAGCGAGGAAAGCAAGGCGGAGTTGCTGGAAAGAAAGGCGCTGCTTGAAAAGGTAATCAACGATGAAATTAACTGATTTTTACGCTTTACTAGACGGCGTTGCGCCTAAAAAATTGAGCGACGAGTATTGCCAAAGATACGACGCGTACGACAACAGCGGCGTGCTGATTGATACGGGCGTGGAGGTAGAGAAGGCGTTGTTCGCTTTGGATTTGACCCAAGCGGCGCTCGATAAGGCGCGCGAGATAGGCGCCAACCTTATCGTCACTCATCACCCCGTCGTCTACGGCGGCAAGTCTCGTCTGTCGCAAGACGTGCCGATGGATAGACATCTTATCGATTGTATCCGCGCAGGGATTAGCGTCGTGAGTATGCACCTCAACGTCGACGTTGCCGAGGGCGGTATCGACGATAGCCTGATGTCGGCGGTACAAAGGGCGTCGGGCACGAAGGGTGGCAAAGCGAAAATGATGCATCCACTCAGCGTAGGCGGCTACGGGCGCGCGTATACGATTGACGTTTGCGACGTGCAGGAGTTGGCGGATTCGCTCGGTGAGGTGCTGGGCGCAAACCGCGTGCAGGTCTACGCCCAAAAAGAGGAGATAAGTAAGGTGGTTAGTTGTTGTGGCGCAGGTGCCGACGAAGGCGCGATAGCCTTTGCCAAGGCAGAGGGCGCGGACCTTTTGGTTAGCAGCGACTTTAAGCACCACGTTATCGTTGCGGCACTGGAAGAAGGGCTGTCGGTGATAGCCCCCACCCATTACGCGACGGAGAATTACGGTTTTAAGAAATATTTTGAGAAAATCAGCAAAGCGGCGGCTGTGCCTTGCGTATACCACGAAGACAAGTGGCTGCTTTGATAAGGAGAATATTATGATACAGGCAATTTTGAACTATCAGCAAATCGACCAAAAACTGTACAAGTTGGAAAGGGAACTTGCTTCTTGCGACGAGAGAAAGGAATACGTCAAGTTGAAGAAGTACATGGAAAACGCGGAAGAAAAACTCGATTCGTTAGAGACGAAGGCGGCAGCGCTTAAGGCTGAGGCGATCGAACTTTCCAAGCATTACTTGTCTGCGGAAGAGACGTTGAAGGAATTCGAACACCTCGACGAGTTGATTGCAGGTGGCGCGGATATCGCTTTCTACAAAAAGAAAGCGCAGGCGATTATGGATCAGATGAGAAAGATTCGTGCGGATATGACGGCGTTGACGAAGAATATCGAAGAGACGTCGGCGGAGTATCAAGACCTGAAGGCGAAAGTCATCGAGAACCAGAAAAAATACGTAGAAGCCAAGGCGAAATACAAAGACGCAAAGGACGCGCGTGCCGACGAAAAGGCGGCGATTGAGGCGGATCTTGCCGAGGCGGCAAAGGGGGTAGACGAGGGGCTTCTCAACCTCTACTTGACCAAGCGCAAGGAAAAATTATTCCCCGTCGTGGGACAACTCAACGACAAGCGTTGTCCTTTTTGCAGTATGGACGTGCCGATTGCCAGCCAGAGCGCGCTCTCGGGCGGCGGCACGATAGAATGCGAACATTGTCATCACATCATCTATCAGTAATCTTGATACGAAATTAGCGACGGCAGTCGTCGCAAGACACGATTTTGTGCGCGTATTGCATACGATATAGCGTGCAAAAAGTAATCGCAACGATCAATTTAGCAGGGCTTTGCCACAACGCGCGCTATTTTAGACGCTTGACGGGGGTGCCGTTATACGCCGTGATAAAAGCGGACGGGTACGGACACGGTAGCGTAGAGACGGCGCAGGCGCTGACGGGTATTGCAGACGGCTTTGCCGTGGCACTTTTAGAAGAGGGCTTGACGGTGCGCGCCCATTGTGATAGCGAGGTGCTGGTTTTTACGCCCCCGACGACGGAGCAGGAAGGATATCTTATGCTCGTCAACGGACTCACACCCACGGTGGGCGGTATGCGGACGGCTCGGCTACTAGACGAACTTTGCAAGAGGTCTGGCATGCGCGCGAGGGTACATATCAAGTGCAATACGGGTATGAATCGCTACGGCGCGGATTTGCCTACGCTCGGCAAGATATGTCGGTTTTTCAAAGAAAGCGGCAGGGTCGAGGCGGTGGGGCTCTATTCTCACCTCTACTTGCACGACCCCCTGTCGGCAGAAGGACAACGCCAAAGATTTTTATCGGCGCAAAGGATATGTCGCGGATATTTTCCGCGGGTAAAATGCCACCTGTCCGCCACCTACGGCGCACTATTAGGCAAGGCGTTTGCCTTCGACGGCGTGCGGATAGGCTTGGGCTTATACGGGTACTTGCCCGACGACGTAAAGGCGGACGCGCCCCTTAAAAAGGTCATGCAAGTATACGCAAAATGCATGGACGAAAGGACGTATTCCTACGGCGGAGCAGGTTATACGGATATCGCGATAGAAAAGGGCGGTAAAATGCGTACCCTTCGCTACGGCTACGCAGACGGCAAGGCTTATAAAGTCGGCGGTCTGGTGTACGGCACGCCGTGTATGGACGCTTGCGTTTGCGCAGGGGATAAAAGGCGGCTGTACGGTAGATGGACGCCCGTCGTGACGGACGCAAGAGAGATAGCAAAACGGGAAGGTACGATTTCGTACGAAGTGTTGTGTCGCGCATCGGCACGAGCGGAGCGAATATATGGATACGATTGAAAAACGCAAGCCGTTTACGGTGCTTTGCGGCGAGAAAAAAAGCATGGAAGAACGAAAGAAAGCCCTACGTGCACATATGCGCAAACAGCGCACCCTCGTCGACAATCGCGACGTCAAGGAAAGGCTAATGACGGAAGGGGTGTTCGCTGCGCTCGAAAGGGCGGGGTTGGCGGACGCGGATTGTTTTTTCGTCTATATGTCCTATTCTAGCGAGGCGCGGACGGATACGTTAATCGACGCCCTGCAAAAAAGGGGAAAACGCGTCTTGGCGCCTAGGGTAGAAGGCGCGGAGATGGTGGCAGTCGAGGTTGGCGAAGATATGTCCCTGTCGGAGATGGGGATAAGAGAGCCCGTTGGACAAGCGTACGAGGGTGAGATAGACGTGGCGATTATGCCGCTACTTGCCGTGGATGAAAAGGGTAATCGGCTCGGTTACGGCGGCGGCTATTACGACAAGTTTTTGCAGAAAAACCCTCGCCTTTTCAAACTAGCCTACGCCTACGATATCCAACTGGTGGACGAGGTTCCTTCCGTATCGACGGACGTCAAGGTAGACGCCATCGTGACGGACAAGCGTATCCTCTTTATAAATTAAGTAAAAACCTAAAATAGGAGAAAAATTATGTCAAAATTCAAAAGCAAAGCAAAAGAGATAGGGAAATGGCTGTTGGATATTTTCAAGCATTCGATTATGCCCTTGATTATGTACATTACTTGTAGCGTCGTATTGTTTATGTTCGCTTTCAACGAAGACACGACTTGGAAGACGGGCTTTACGACGGTGCGTATATGGCTTTGTATCGGCTCTGCGCTGATTCCTATGATTTACCAAGGCGTACTGGCTTTTCTTTCGGGCGCGAACGGCTACGAAATGCTCGTGGCGGGCAACGTTAAGAGAACGGCGTACGAAGGTGGGGAATTGAATATGTCCTCCCACAAAGAACATCAGGAATACCGCACGTGGAAGGGTTTTGCCCTCGGCGGTATGGTGGCGGTGACCACGGTTGTTTTGGCGATTATTTGGGGTTGCAATCAAGGCGCAATTGACGGGATTTTGACGATGGAGAATACGGAAGCGGTTGCCTCCACCAACCCCGTGCTCGGCGGCTTTATGGTGGGTAGCGTACTTTGCTGGGGCTGGGCGTTGTTGCCTTTTATGCTCGCCAACGCCAGCGGCGTCTTCGTCAGTTATTTCCTGATGATACCCGTAGCGATTTTGCCCGTCGCGATTGCAGGCGGCTTCTATATCATCGGTGCTTATGCGCGTAGAAGAAAGCGCCTTGCAAAACTCGACGCGGAAGAAAAAGCGCTGGCGGAAAAAGAAGCGAAACCCAAAAAGGTCAATTACGGCGGCTTGCCTGGCACTAAGCCGAACAAGAAGAAATAACGGAGACGATTGTGAGAATTATCGGCGGAAAACACCGTGGACGCGTGCTTGCCACCTTTGAAGGGGAGGCGGTGCGTCCGACGGCGGACAGGGTGAAGGAATCCTTATTCAATATATTATCCTCAAGACTTTACGGCGCGAGGGTGCTGGATTTGTTTTGCGGTAGCGGTTCGTTGGGTTTAGAGGCGTTGTCGCGCGGTGCAAGGCAGGTCGTCTTCAACGACGCGGCAAAGACGAGCGTCGCCATCCTGAAAAAGAACTTACAAAAACTCGGCGAAGAGGCGTCGGTGACGACTTTTTGTCACGATTATTCCCTTTGTCTGGACTTGGTGCAAGGAAAATTCGACTTGATTTTTCTCGACCCGCCTTACGCGATGGACGCAGGCGAAAAGGCGCTGAAAAAAATCGCGCAAAAAGGTTTGTTGGAAAAGGACGGCGTCGTCGTCTACGAAAGGGATAGACCCTTTCAAGGCGAGATAGAGGGGTTGGAACCCTTTGACGAGCGGAAATACGGCAAGACGTATCTTACCTTTTTCTGTCGAAAGGAGCAGTGCTTATGAAAAAATGTGTATATACGGGCACCTTCGACCCGCCCACGTTGGGGCATAAAAGCGTGGTGGAAGACAGCCTGAAAATATTCGACGAAGTGGTGGTCGCGGTGCTTTGCAATCCTGCGAAAAAGACGTATTTTTCGTTGGAGGACAGACTGGAAATGTTGCGCCTGACTTTTGGCGAGGAAAAAAGGGTAAAGGTGATTTCCTTTGACGGTACGGCGGCGGAACTTCTTGCAAAAGAGGGAACGGACGTTTACGTGCGCGGGGTTAGGAATACGATAGATTTCGATTACGAGAACGCCGACTATTTTGCGACTTACAAATTATCTCCGTCTGCGACGGCGGTGTATCTGCCTTGTCGTCAGCACCTTTTGCACGTTAGTTCGTCCATCGTACGCAACAGTCTTCGGTTTTCGACGCCGATAGACGAGTACGTGACGAAGGAAGTCGAAGAGTATATTTATAAATTAGAAAAACTAAAAAAAGATAGATAACGTAGGAGAAAATCGGTTATGTTGGAAAAGCAGTATTTAATTCCGGAACCGGAAGAATTCATGGCGGAATCCCCCTTAACGGAGGACTTAAAACAAATCAAAAAATCGCGCGACGAAGAGATACGTGCGGTTATCTCGGGAAAAAGCAATAAGATGCTCGTAATCGTCGGGCCCTGCTCCGCGCACGAGCCTGCACCCACGCTGGAATACATTAGACGTTTGGGCAGACTCAACGAGCAGGTCAAGGACAAACTCGTCATCGTACCCCGAATTTACACGAATAAACCCCGTACGAAAGGGGTAGGATACAAGGGTATGTTCTTGCAGCCCGATCCCGAAGGGGCGGCGGATATCATACGCGGTATCCGTAGTATCCGTGCCCTGCACCTTGCTGCGATTAAGGAGTCGGGCTTGACGGCGGCGGACGAAATGCTCTATCCCGAGAATATGGCGTATATGGAAGACTTGCTTTCCTACCACGCCGTCGGTGCGCGTAGCGTCGAGGATCAGTTGCATAGACAAGTAGCCAGTGGCGTCGACGCACCCGTGGGGCTTAAAAACCCGATGAGCGGTAATATTCCCGCCCTCATCAACTCTATCTTTGCGGCGCAAAGCCCTCAAACTTTTAAGTACCGTAACTATCAGGTGCGTTCGGGTGGGAACCCTTACGCGCACGCGATATTGCGTGGTGGTGTGGACGGCGCAGGCAACGACGTGCCCAACTTCCACTACGAGACGGTTATGCAGGTAGAGGAGTTTTATCGTGGCTCGCAGTTAGAGAATCCTGCTATCATCATCGATTGCAACCACTCCAACAGTGGCAAAAAACATCGTCAACAGATGCGCGTCGCGGCGGAAGTTATGCAGAATAGACACTTCGACGATAGGTTCAAGACCATCGTCAAAGGGTTTATGATAGAGAGTTTCTTGGAAGAGGGCAATCAAAAACACGACGAAGTATTCGGCAAATCCATCACCGACCCCTGTATCAGTTGGTCGCAGACGGAGGAGATGCTGTTAGATATCGCAGCGGAAGTATAAGGAGAGAGATATGAAGATAGCGTATTTAGGCCCTGAGGGCAGTTATTCGCATCTGGCGGCAAAGACTTTCTTGAATTCGGAAAGAGCGGCAGAGAACGACTTGAGCGAGTGTATCCCCTTCCGCAATTTTCCCGAGGTAGTGTTGGCGTTGTCTGCGGACAAGGTAGACGCGGCGGTATTGCCTATCGAGAACAGTTTGCAAGGCGGCGTATTGCAGAATTTAGACCTTTTGCAGACGGCGGAAGATTTATACGCGGTGAAGGAATCGGTGCTCCGCATCGACCACCGCTTGGTGTATAAAGAGGGGGTAAAACTGTCGGAGATAGGCAGGGTGTATTCCCATCGCCAAGCACTTGACCAATGCGCAGGCTTTTTGACGAAAGCGTTGCCTTTCGCCTCGCTTAGAGAGACGGAATCCACGGGTTTCGGGCTGGTCAAGGCGATGGAAGATAGCACGGGCAAGAGTGCGGCGATCGTCGGTGCGCACACGGAAAATCTTGGCAAAGGTTTTGTGATTAGCGACGAGTGCATTTCGGACGAAAAACAAAACTTTACCCATTTCTTGCTCGTTAAAAAAGGTAAGAAAAATATTCCACAAAAGAGCGACAGGGTATTCCTGTCGGCTGTATGCCCGCACAGACCTGGCAGTTTGATGGAGTTATTACATATCATCGAAAAATACGGCGTCAATATGACGAAGATTGAGAGCCGTCCCGTAAGGAACCGCCCTGGCGAATATCGTTTCTTTATCGAGGCGGATTGCAACGTCGCGGACGAGACGACGCAGACGATGATTAAAGAAATCGGGGAGAACACCTTGGAGTGTAAATTCCTCGGTGCATACGTAAAAGACTAATCGTTTTTATAAGATCGATTAACGAGAGGTGATAATATGGCAGAGAAGAAGACGTTGGGTTTTGCGCTCGGCAGCGGTGGCAGCCGCGGGTTGGCGCATATCGGTTTTTTACAAGCGATGGAAGAGGCGGGTATCGTACCCGACTATATCAGCGGTTGTTCTATGGGTGCTATCGTCGGTGCGTCTTATTCGGCAGGTATGACGCCTGCGGAGATGAAAAAGGCGTCCGTATCCTTGCGTTTTTTGGATATCGTCTCCGTCACTGGCAGGATAGGCGGACTTCTGGATACTCATAGCATCCGTCGCCTTTTGAAAAGGTATTTAGGAGAGATATCCTTTGACGATTTGAAGATTCCGTTTACCTGCGTAGCCGTCGATATGATTTCGCAAAAGACGGTGGAGTTGAAGGAGGGGAACTTAATCGACGCAATCATTGCTTCTTGCAGTATTCCTGCGATTTTCAAGCCGACGGAAAGGGACGGTATGCGCCTCGTCGACGGGGGAGTGCTGGAAAGAGTTCCTACGAGGCGAGTTAAAAAGTTGGGGGCAGATAAGGTGGTTGCGGTAGACGTCATCGGCAATAAATCGACCAAAGACGTATGCCCCAACGCCGTTATGATGCTGGCGGAAGTGTTCGACGTGTTGGATAACTACCGTGCGAGGGAGATGCGAAAGAAAGACAAAAAAATCGTCGATTTGTGGTTGGAGCCAGATTTGGGCGACATGAATCAGTACTCTTTCAAGAATTTGCCGTATGCTTACGAGCAAGGCTATAAAATGGGCATAGCGAGCGTAGACAAAATAAAAGCGTTAATGGACTAACGAAAAAATATGGATTTATTTGATTTTAACCAACACGAAGAGACGGCTAAGCCTTTGGCGGAGCGCATGCGCGCGAACAATTTGGACGAGTTTATCGGTCAAAAACACATCGTCGCGCAGGGCTCCCTTTTGCGCCGCGCTATTGCGACGGACAAGTTGGGCAGTTGCATATTCTGGGGACCTCCAGGGGTGGGCAAGACGACGCTCGCCAACATTATTGCGCTGACGACCAACGGCAATTTTATCAAACTTAACGCCGTCAACGCAGGGGTCGCCGATGTCAAAAAAGCGGTGGAGACCGCCCGCGACAACTTAAAAATGTTCGGTAAAAAGACCTATCTTATGCTCGACGAGTGCCACCGTTTTAGCAAGACGCAGAGCGATTCGTTGTTGCCCGCTATCGAACAAGGCACGATTATTTTTATCGGTTCGACGACGGAGAATCCTTACGCGTCCATGACGCCCGCAATCGTCTCAAGGTGCCGCGTGTTCGAGTTCAAGCATCTCACACAAGAAGATATCGTCGAGGCGTTGAAGAAGGCGGTGACGAGTAGGCACAAAGGTTTGGGCAAGATGGGCGTGACGGTAGACGAAGACGCGATAACGCACTTTGCGCGCATGGCAGGTGGCGATTTGCGTATGGCGTACAACGCATTAGAACTGGCTGCGCTCACGACGACGCCCGACGCGGAAGGGAAGATTCACGTCACCTTGCAGGACGCGGAACAATCCATTCAGCGCAAAGCGTTGTCGTACAGCGAAGACGATTATTACGACTTCCTTTCCGCCTTTTGTAAGTCGCTTAGAGGTAGCGACGCCAACGCCGCACTCTACTATGCGATGCGCTTGATTGAAGGGGGGTGTGACCCTATGCTCATCACCCGTCGCCTAGTCGTCCACTCCGCAGAGGACGTGGGTATGGCGGATCCCCAAGCCTTGCAGATAGCGACCTCCGCGATGTACGCGATGGAAAAGATAGGGGTGCCCGAGGCGCTGATACCCTTATCACAGGCGATTATCTACGTATGCGAGGCGGAAAAGAGCAATTCCGTCGTGACGGCGATGTACGCGGCAAAGGCGGACGCGCGCGAGGTAAGAGACGACGCGATACCGCCCTACTTAAGGGACAATTCCTACGGCAGTAAGGAAGACAAAGCGCAATCGGCAAAATATAAATACCCGCACGATTACGGCGGGTACGTCGATCAGCAGTATTTGCCCGATTCGCTCAAAGATAGGATATACTATAAGCCGAGCGATAACGGCTACGAAAAGCAGGTAAAACAAACGAGAAAAAACAAGGGGAAAAGAGTATGAAGTGCTTATATTGCGATTGTACGGACAGTAAAGTAATCGACTCCCGTTCTGCCGACGACGACAGGATAATCTTGCTTAGTTGGAGTTGGAAGTTCAACTTTTTGACCTGCTGTATGAATTACTTCATATTCAGTTCCACCATTTGAAACAAAGACAACAGAACCAATAATTTCTTCCCATTTAGCATATAAAGTCATATCTTCTTTTGGTAAGATAGTTCCTTCAATTTTTTCACCACTAAATGTTTCATTATCATACCATCCAGCAAATAAATAACCTTCTCTTTCTGGAGTAGGAATATTTACTTTT
>JAFVXN010000176.1 GCA_017501125.1 Clostridia bacterium | reverse complement strand
CGTCCACGGCGGCAAAGATTATCGTTGCTGAGGGGGCAGAGGCGTCCGTTAGGTTCGTCGATTGCGTTGGGTACACCGTTGAAGGGGCAGGTGGCTTTGAAGAAGAGGGGCAACCAAGGCTCGTCAATACGCCTTGGTCGGAGGAACCGTTGCCCTTTGAGCGGGCGGCGGAACTTGGCACGGAAAAGGTGATTAAGGAACACTCGACCGTCGGGGTCTTGGTGACGACGGACGGTAGCGTGACGGATATTCCGCGCGAAAATTATCTGCCTGCGGAAGAGAGAACCGTGCGTGAATTAAAAGCGCTCGGCAAGCCGTTTATCGTCCTGCTTAATTGTAAGTCGCCCAATAAAGCGGAGGGGCTTTGCGCCGCGCTGCAAGAAAAATACGACGCGCCCGTCGTTGCAATCAACGTGGAAAAGATGACGAAAGAGGATATCGACGTCGTGCTTAGGAAAACTCTTTTAGAGTTTCCCGTCGTCGGCATCGACGTAAAAATCCCAGGCTGGCTACAGATTATGCCAGAGGATTATCGTCGGGTGCAGGCGATTAAGAACGCACTGAAAAAGAGCGCGGAAAGGTTAAAGAAGATGAAGGACTGCCTCACTTTAGAGAATCTTTTCGACGCCGAAGACGATTTTGTCAATCCTTCGGGTGTGCAGATGGATTTGGGTGCGGGCACGGTGGAGATTAGTATCGAAGGGAAAGAAGGACTTTTCTATCGCGTGCTCAGCGAGGAGTCGGGCGCAGAAATATCGGGCGAGGCGGAATTGTTTGCGTTGCTTAAAAATTTAAGTGCCGGCAAAAAGGATTACGATAAGGTCAAAAACGCGCTGGCGCAGGCGGCGGACACGGGGTACGGTATCGTCCAGCCTGCCGTTGAGGAGTACGTGTTGTCGAAGCCGAAGTTGATAAAGAAAGGACAAAATTACGGCGTGGAGTTTTCAGCGCGAGCGCAAGGGTATCATTTTGTAAAAGTCGACTGGTCGGGCGAGGTTTGTACGATTATCGGCGGGAAAGAGCAATGTGAGAGATTTTATGACGAAACCTTGCAAAAATACGAAGAGGACGCAGGGCAGGTATGGGATATCAACATTTTTGGGAAGACCTTGCGTGAGATGCTCGGCGACAGTTTGAGACGAAAGGGAGACTCCGTTTCGCAAGAGATGCGAGGAAAATTGCGTAGGACGGTCAACAGAATCGTCGACGAACAAAAAAACAACGGGTTCTTTTTTCTCTTTTAAGGATAAAAATCAGGGTGCTACGCATACTGAAGAAAAAGAGAAAGGAGCGCAATATGGGAAAGGGAAAAAATCGCGTTAAGGTTATTAGCGAAGAGGAGTACAGGGAGTATTTAGAGATGCTTCGGCGCAAAGAAGAAGACAGGTAATTATGAAAGAGAAACGCGGCAATACGTCGCGTTTTTTCGATTTTTAGCGGGCAGGGAAGGATTTTTGTGCAAAAAAGCAGAGAGAGGGGGCAATTTTTTTATTAAAAAAACTTGACCGTGCCGTTTTGATGTGGTATAATAATACCAATGTGTTATACGTGGTGGCTTTCGGTGCTTATGGAGTAGCAGATAGTCACATAGAAGTACGGCCGTAGAGGCAAAAATAAAACTTTGAGGTGTAAAAATGGCGGATAACGGAAAAATGCAGGACCAAAACGTTGCAAAGATTAAAGACAGTGGCGACGTTGCTTTGATGATCGACGGATTGTATAATTGGCTCACGTACGATTTGAAGAAACTTAAAGAAGAGATTATGGCGGACACTCAAAAAAAGGTGGACGGTGTTCTGCGTGAATTAAAATATAGTTATCAACAAAACCAAGCGGTTTACGAAGAAGTTAACCAATTGATTGAGGAGAAAGTTGTCAGCCAGTTGGGCGGCGCAAGCGCTCCCGTTGCAGCAGTTAAGAGCAACTACGTTAGCAACGACGACGCAGCACTTGCCGAGATGGTAAACAACGCCGTAGCAAGAGCGATGAGAACGCTCGACTACGACAAACTTGCAGAGGCTGTCGTCGCGAAGATGGACGGTGTACATAGCGCAAGCATTGCCGATCAAATCGACGTTAACGAACTTGCCGATAAGATTGCCGACAGGGTAGAACCTTTCGATTACGATACGATGGCTACGCTCGTGGTTGAGAAACTTGACGAGACGGGCTCCGCACCTTACGAAGTCGTTATCGACAGAGACGGCGTACGAGAAATTGCAGACAGAGTAGCGGCTAACTTGGATAGCGAAGTCGTCGCTGACAGAGTCACTGAAAAGATCGTATTGACGAAAGATACGCAACAAGACCAAATCATCGATATCGTTATGGACGAAGAAAGTGTACAGGCGATTGCTGATGCGGTTGCGGAAAAGTTGTCCTGCGTATGCGTACAGGTCGCAGAGGAACCTGCCGTTGAAGAAACGGTTGAGGAACCCGTCGCGGAAGAAGTGGTAGAAGAGGTCGTCGAGGAAGTGGTTGAAGAACCCGTCGTCGAGGAGACCGTAGAGGAACCCGTAGTAGAAGAGGTCGTGCAAGAAGTTGCTCCCGCTGCCGTTCAAGAAGTCAGCGAAGACGGCAACGAATTGGTTGACCCTGAGACTGGGTTGGTTATCCGTTTGAAGAGAAGTTTCGTTGCGAAGATGAAGCAAAGTGACGACGACGTCAAGATTGCATATTCCCGCATTAAGAACGCACTCCGTGCATACAAGAAGGTTAACTCCAACGTTAGTTGGCACGGTGATAGATTCAACTTCGGTAGAGAAACGATTGCAAGAATGAACATTTGCGGTAAGACGCTTGGCTTGTATCTTGCGCTTGACCCTGCCAACGAAGAGGAATTCAAGAAGAGCGTATATCACCAAAAAGACGTCTCTGGTCAAAAGGCTTACGAGGGTACCCCCTTCATGGTCAAGGTAAGGAGTGAGGGTGCCGTTAAGAAGGCGCTCCGTTTGGTGGCAGCCCTTGCTGAAAAGTACGGTTGCGAAGTCGACGAGGAATTCGTGGAAGAAAACTACGTAGAAGAATTCGCTTTCCAAACGACCAAAGAACTTTTGGACGAAGGTCTGATCAAACAAACGAAAGAAAAGAAAGTTGCGCTTAATTTCTAAGAGGTAGCGTACGAAATAGTCATTGAGAGAGCCGATACGATATTTTTCGGCTCTCTATTTTATAGACAGAAAACCCGTCAGGAGTATAGTAAAAAGTGGTAAAAAATCAACAACAGTTTACACCCACCAAAGACAAAAGGATAAAGGCGCCTAAGAATCCTACGAGAGAATCAAAAGAACCCTTATCTTCGACGAAGAAAAAAGCGGTAAAAAAGCCGCTTGCTAAATCGAAGGACAAGCAGGTGGTTCAAGAAGTGGTCGCCAAAAAGAAAGTGCAGTCCGTCCAACCCAAGGTTGGAAAGGCGGCACGCAAGAAAAAGGCGGTGAAGGTAATTTTCCTTGGTGGCGTTGGGGAAATCGGCAAGAATATGACCGCCCTGGAATACGGTAACGACATCGTCGTCATCGACGCAGGATTGACTTTTCCCAATATGGAAGAGATGCCAGGGATTGATTCGGTGGTGCCCGACGTCACCTATTTGGCACAAAACAAAGACAAAATTAAAGGGATTCTTATTACGCACGGGCACGAAGACCATATCGGCGGCTTGGCGTATCTACTCAAAGAAATCAACCCTGGTACCCCCGTGTACGGCACGAAATTGACCTTGATGCTGATTGACAATAAGTTGCAGGAGCATCATTTGCAAGGGGTTAATTTAAAGGTCGTTGTTCCTGGCAATCGTGTAAAGTGCGGGGCGTTCGAGACGGAATTTATCAACGTTAACCACTCGATCTCGGGCGCGTGTGCTCTGGCAATTCGCACGCCCGTAGGTCTTGTGTACCATAGTGGCGACTTTAAGATTGACTTAACCCCCGTTGCTGGCGAGCCAATCGATTTGCAACGCATCTCGCAGTTGGGTGAGGAAGGCGTCTTGCTGTATATGGGCGAGTCTACCAATATAGAGCGCGCGGGTTATACGATGAGTGAGACTGTCGTTGGGACGACGCTCGATCACCTGTTCGCGGAGAATACCTCGCGACGTATGATTATTGCGACTTTCGCTTCCAACGTTCACAGATTGCAACAAATCATTGACATGGCGGCAAAATACAGGCGTAAGGTTGCCTTGTCGGGTAGGAGTATGCTGAACGTCGTCGACGCGGCTGTGAAGATTGGCGAATTGACGATTCCAGAAGGCGTTTTAATTGATATTGATAAGACGAAGAATCTTTTCGACGGGGAGTTGCTGATTATTTCCACGGGCTCGCAAGGGGAGCCTATGAGTGCGCTGACCCGTATGTCGATGGGGGAATATAACAAAGTGACGGTCGGTGAGAACGATACCGTCATCATTTCGGCGACGCCCATTCCTGGCAACGAAAAAATGGTGTATCGCGTCATCAACAATCTCTACAAAAAGGGTGCGCACGTCGTCTACGAGAGTTTGGAAAAAATCCACGTATCGGGACACGCTTGTCAAGAGGAACATAAAATCTTGCACACTCTGTTAAAGCCTAAGTTTTTCATTCCCGTGCACGGGGAATACAGACACCTTAAAAAGCATGCGGAACTTGCCGAAAGGCTCGGGATTCCTTCGCACCGTATCTTAATTACCGAGATAGGCAATTGCGTTGAGTTGACTGAAAAAGAGATAACGCTGGTCGAAAACGTACCTGCGGGAGCCAGACTCATCGACGGCGAAGGGTTTGCGGACGGGACGAGCGAAGTGTTGAAAGACCGTATCCGTTTGTCCAACGAGGGCTTGTTCTCCGTCGCTATAGCGACGACGGGTGGATATATCATCAACGATCCCGTCGTGGAGGCAAGAGGATATCTTTTCGCGGAAAACAAATGCACCTTGCCGGAACTCAAAGAGGTCGTCAAAAAGGCGGTGGATTCTATCCGTTATTACAACGGAGATAAAGAGGAATTAATCGTTTGCATCAAAAAAGCGTTGCGCAATTATTTATACAAAAAGGCAAAGCAGTCACCCTTGATCGTGGTGTCTGTCGTGGAAGTGTAAGACTATGAAATATACCTCGTCGCTTGCAAAACCGAATATTACCGAGGATCTCCGTGCGGCACGCGCAGACGCGCTGTCGCGTGGCGTACCCGTAGCAGACGACGAAACGCTCAACTATTTGCTCGTGATGCTGGCGGCGACTAAGCCGAATAAGATACTGGAGATAGGCTCGGCTGTCGGTCTTTCTGCCGTTGCTATGGCTAAGGCTTGTCCACAGGCGACGATTACGACGATGGAACTCGACGAAGAAAGGTTTTTAGAGGCCAAAGAAAATTTCGTTAAATTCGGCGTGGATAACCGAGTGACTGCGTATTTAGGAGATGCAGGAGAGATTCTCGTTATGATGGACGGAAAATACGATTTCGTGTTTTTAGACGGGCCAAAGGCGCAGTATGAGAAGTATCTGTTTGACTTAAAGAGGTTGATGAAGAAGGGTGCCGTCTTGTTCGCAGACGACGTGTTGTTGTTCGGCTGGGTGGACGGGAAAGAGGAAACGCCTCAAAAACGTCGCTCTATCGTTGAGAAAATCCGTGCTTATCTTTCGTGTATCGTCGAGGATAAGGATTTTGTCACGTCCGTAATCGACGTCGGTGACGGAGTGGCGCTTTCAGTGTACCAAGGAGAAGAAAAATGAGCCTTTCTCAAGTGGAATTATTAGCCCCCGCAGGGGATAAGGAAAAACTGAATACGGCACTTTATTTCGGCGCAGACGCCGTTTATTTGGGTGGCAAGCAGTTCTCCTTACGCACCTTTGCCGATAACTTTTCGAGAGACGGGTTAAGAGATGCTGTGGCGCAGGCACACGCACTGGGCAAGAAAATCTACGTCACTGCGAACGTCTTTGCTAAAAACGCCGATTTTGTGCAAATGGCAGACTATTTCGTCTATCTTTCCACGATAGGGGTGGACGGCGTAATCGTCAGCGATCCTGGCGTTATCTATCTTATCAAAAAGGTGGCGCCCGCTTTGTGTGTGCATTTGTCCACGCAAGCAAACACCACCAACAAGTATGCCGTTAAATTTTGGGCGGAGCAGGGCGTTTCCCGCGTGATTTTAGCCAGGGAATTGTCTATTGCCGAGATTGCCGATATTCACAATTTTAACGACGGCGTGGAACTGGAGACCTTCGTCCACGGCGCGATGTGTATTTCGTATAGCGGAAGATGCTTACTGTCTGATTATTTGGATGGCAGGTCGTCCAATCGTGGTGCGTGCGTGCAGGCATGTCGGTGGAAATACGAGGTGCGTGCATTCGATGCAACGGGTCAAAAAAGCGACTGGTTGCCTGTGGAAGAGGACGGCAAATGTACCTATATTTTCAATAGCAAGGATTTGAATATGCTTGCCCATTTGCACGATTTGCAGGGGGCAGGGGTTAGTTCTTTTAAGATCGAGGGGCGAATGAAGAGCCCGTATTATCTTGCGACGGTAATCGGCGCGTACAGGCGCTACATGGACGGCGCGGATATGGGTGCTGCGGAAAAGGAATTGCTGGCTGTGGCACACCGTGATTATACGACGGCATACGCCTTGGGGAAGAACGCCTCCACCGTGCACTACGACGACAGCCAGTCCAAAGGGGAGTACGTTTATATCGCTAGCGCTTTGGGTTACGAGGACGGCTATGCGATAGTCGAGATGCGCAATCGTTTCAAAAAAGGCGATACGTTGCAGGTTTTGGCACCGCACGCGGAACACGGCAAGGATTTCGTCGTGGAGCAAATAATAGATTCTAATGGTCAAGAGGTGGAGGATGCAAAGTTGGTTCAATCTGTGTACAAACTTGCCTGTCCGTACCGCTTGAGAAAAGGGGATTTTTTAAGAAGGAAAGTGCAATAAAATATGAGAAAATCGCAGATTAGAAAGTATGCAAAACTGTTGGCTCGCGTCGGGTTGAACGTAAAAAAGGGGCAGACCGTTTTTATCGGCGCGGAACTCGATCAACCAGAGTTTGTGCAAATGGTCGTAGAGGAGTGCTATAAGGCTGGTGCTGCGGAGGTTTTCGTCGACTGGACGCATCAAGGCGTGGAGAAGGTAGCGGCGAAATATCGTAGTTTGCAATCCCTTTCGACGCTGACGCCTTGGGCGAAGGCAAAGTGGCAGTATAAGGCAGAGAATTATTCCTGTCGCTTGTTCATCGAGTCGGAAGACCCCGACGGTATGAACGGGGTGGACCAAGAAAAATTGGCGAACGCGCGTCAAGCGCTGTATCCGCAGGTCAAGCCGTTTAGGGAGGCGATGGAGAATAGGCACCAGTGGTGTATCGCCGCCGTGCCTGGGCGCGCGTGGGCGAAAAAAGTCTTTCCCGACCTTGCGCCTAAGAAGGCGGAAGAAAGGTTGTGGGAGGTCATATTACAGACGGCGCGTGCGGACGGCGACAACCCGATTGCGGCGTGGAAGACGCATAACGACGATTTGAAGAATCGGTGCGCCTATCTCAACGGGTTGGGTTTGAAATACTTGCACTATACGTCGAAGAACGGGACGAACCTTACCGTGCAGTTGAACGACGACGGCGTTTTCTGCGGTGGGCAGGAAACGACTCTGCAAGGTAGAGTATTCAACCCGAATATCCCCAGCGAGGAGGTGTTCACTTCGCCTAAGGCAGGTGCGGTGGACGGTATCGTGTACGCGACGAAGCCGCTTTCCTATATGGGCGAGTTAATCGAGAACTTTTCCGTGCGATTCCAAGACGGTAAGGCAGTCGAGGTCAAGGCGGAGAAAGGGGAGGATTTGCTGAAAAAGATGATAGAGATGGATGAGGGGGCTGCGATGCTTGGCGAAGTTGCGCTTATCCCTTACGACTCTCCCATTAACGATACGGGCGTCCTTTTCTACAACACTCTTTTTGACGAAAATGCAAGTTGCCACTTGGCGTTGGGTCGTGGCTTTAACGAGTGTTTGAAGGGCTTTGAGAAGTATACGAACGAGGAGTGCAAGGAAAGAGGTATTAACGATAGTATGATTCACGTCGACTTTATGATAGGGTCGAAGGACTTGACCATCGTAGGCGAGTGCAAAGATGGCAAGAAGATTCCCATATTTACGGATGGTAATTGGGCTTTTTAAGGAGAACGAAAGATGAAGATTGATATTTTTTCAGGTTTTTTAGGCGCAGGGAAGACAACGCTGATTAAGAAATTGCTCAAAGAGGCGTATGCGGGTGAAAAAGTCGTCTTGATTGAGAACGAATTTGGCGAAATCGGTATCGACGGTGGCTTTTTGAAAGAGGCTGGCGTCAATATTACGGAGATGAATTCCGGCTGTATTTGTTGTTCGCTAGTAGGCGATTTTGCCGAGGCGCTCAAAAAGGTGGCAAAGGAATATGCACCCGATAGGATTTTAATCGAGCCTTCCGGCGTAGGTAAACTCAGCGACGTGGTCAAGGCGGTGAAGAATGCGTCGGTGGAGGGCGCGACCCTCAACGCTGCGTGCGTAGTAGTGGACGCGTGCAAATGCAAGATGTATATGAAGAACTTTGGCGAGTTCTTCTTTGATCAGGTGGAAAACGCTGGGTGTATCGTCCTTTCTCATACGGCAAAGGCTTCGGAGACGCGCCTGCAAGAGGCGATTGCTCTTTTGCGTGAAAGGAACGAAAACGCGGCCATGGTCACGGCAAACTGGGACGATTTGGACGGAAAAGTCATTTTAGCGGCAATTGAAAAACGAGACACGCTTGAAAAAGCCTTGTATGATTTGACGCACGAGACGGCGCACCATCACGAACATCACCACGACCACGGCGAGCATTGTACCTGTGGTTGTCACGATCATCACGAGCACCATCACGACGAGTGCTGTCATCATCACGAGCATGATCATCACGAACGTCACCACGACCACGGCGAGCATTGTACCTGCGGTTGTCACGATCACGACCATCACGAACATCATCACGGACATCATCATGCGGACGAAGTGTTCGTCAGTTGGGGTGTGGAGACGGCGAAAAAATTCACCGTTGCCGAGGTGGAAACTGCTTTGTGTGAGTTGCAAGACGCGGAGAAATACGGCATGGTTCTTCGTGCGAAGGGTATCGTTGCGGGCGAAGGGAAATGGGTGCATTTTGACTACGTGCCTGAAGAGGCGGACGTGCGCGAAGGTGGCGCGGGCGTTATAGGAAGGCTTTGCGTGATCGGTTGCAAACTCAACGAAGAAAATTTGAAGGCTTTGTTTAAGGTGTGATTATGAAAAAGAATTTGCCGCCTGAGACCCCCGTATATATGTTTTTGGGCTTTTTGGAATCGGGCAAGACGAAATTTATCCAAGAGACGTTTGAAGACCCTCGTTTTATGATTGACGAAAAGACGCTGTTGCTCGTCACGGAGGAGGGGATTGAGGAATACAATAAGGCGCGCTTTGCCGATCAGAACGTAGAGATTGCGTATATCGACAGCGAGGACGACTTGACGGAAGACAACTTGTTGTCTTTGCAACAGGAGACGGGTGCCGTCCGTGTCGTCGTGGAATACAACGGTATGTGGACGTTGCAAAAGTTTTTCGAGGCGATGCCCGAAGGGTGGATGATTAATCAGGTGATGACCTTTTTTGATAGCAACACCTTCCTCAATTACAACGCCAATATGCGTCAACTTGTTTTCGACAAGATGCAAAACACGCAACTTATCGTGTTCAATCGTTTCAGCGATTCGGTGGACAAGATGGAGTTGCACAAGATTGTGCGTGGTGTCAGCCGTCGCGCGGATATCGTGTACGAAAGAGGTAGTGGAGAGGCGGATTTCGACGACATCGAGGACCCGTTGCCTTTCGATATTAACGCCGACGTTATTGAGATTGCGGATAGAGATTATGCCTTTTTCTATCGTGATTTGACGGAGAATTTGGAGGCGTATTTGGGCAAAACCGTCCGTTTTAAGGGGCTAGTGGCGGTGGATAGTCGTCTGCCTGAAAATAATGTCGTGATAGGACGCCACGTAATGACGTGTTGTGAGGCGGATATCGAGTATTTAGGCGTCGCTTGCGTAATGCCTGAAGGGGCAGGGGCGCAGATGCGTGACTGGTACGAGGTGACGGCGAAGATAGAACTGAAAAAACACTACGTCTATAAAGGCAAAGGTCCCGTTTTAACGGCAACGGATGCGAAGAAAGCAAATCCTCCAGAAGAGCAACTTGCGACCTTTTATTAACAACATAATAAAAGCACCCTATAAAGGGTGCTTTTTTAGTAAAAAGAAAACTCCCGAACTTGTATCGGGAGTTTTTAGATTAATTAGACGATGCCGTGTGCCATCATTGCTTCGGCTACCTTCTCAAAACCAGCGATGTTGGCGCCCATTACGTAGTTGCCTTCAAAGCCGTATTTCTTAGCCGCGTTGTCGATATTGTGATAGATGTTAATCATAATCGTCTTCAACTTAGCGTCGACTTCTTCAGCCGCCCAGTAAAGTCTACCAGAGGATTGCGACATTTCGAGCGCGGAGGTAGCAACGCCACCAGCGTTAGCCGCCTTTGCGGGAAGGAAGATAACGCCGTCGGCCTTTTGGAAGGTTGCGATTGCTTCCAAGGTAGAGGGCATATTCGCGCCTTCAGCGACGTATTTCACGCCGTTAGCAACCAATGCCTTTGCGCTTTCTTCGTCGATTTCGTTCTGCGTAGCGCAAGGGAGTGCAACGTCGCAGGGGATCGTCCAGATGCCCTTGCAACCTTCGACGTATTTAGCGCCAGGTACGCGGTCAGCATAGACCTTAATACGTGCACGTTCTACTTCTTTGATTTGTTTTACGACGTCGAGTTTGATGCCGTTGGGGTCGTAGATATAGCCGTTGGAGTCGTACATGGCTACGACTTTCGCACCGAGTTCTTGTGCTTTTTCGCAAGCGTAGATGGCTACGTTACCGCTACCGGAAACGATAGTGGTCTTGCCTTCAAAACTGTCGCCACGGCACTTCATAGCCTCTGCCGTCATATAGACCAAGCCATAACCAGTTGCCTCTTTTCTGATAAGAGAGCCGCCGTAGGAAAGACCACGACCCGTCAAAACGCCGACGTGTTCGTCGCGGATACGTTTGTATTGACCAAAGAGGAAACCAACTTCTCTTGCGCCGACGCCGATATCGCCTGCAGGTACGTCCGTGTCAGCACCGATATGACGGAAAAGTTCGGTCATGAAACTTTGGCAGAATGCCATGATTTCTCTATCCGATTTACCTTTGGGGTCGAAGTCGGAGCCGCCTTTGCCGCCG
>JAFVXN010000175.1 GCA_017501125.1 Clostridia bacterium | reverse complement strand
GGTGGATATGCTGATAGAAGCACTAAAAACAATAGACGAAAAAAGCACCCTATGAGGGTGCTTTTTACTTTGACTGAAAGCATTACGTTTCCATCAACCCCGCCGCGCGGAGCGCCGCCAAAATCTCGTTGATTTTCGTCGCATTGCTCTCCACCGTCGCCCCTGCAACCACGGCGTCTTCTACCGCCGCCGCGGGCGTCACAACTCCAGGTTCCCCTTGAGGACCTTGAGGACCTGCGGGTCCTACTTCGCCTTGGGGGCCTTGCTCACCTTGAGGTCCTTGAGGACCGGCAGGGCCGACTATCGAATAAGAGCCACGGCAACTACCACAGCCCGTATAATACGTTTCGCAACACATACTTCTTCTCCTTTTTCGTGTATTGGGGATATCCCCGTATATTGTATGTAAAAAGGATAGAAAACGGTGCATGCCCTTGTGCAACAAAAAACACGGCAATACTTGCCGTGCTTTTTGAAAATCGTACTAGTGTAAAAAGCGGAGATACGAGCATATCAAGACACGTCGAGCGCATTCAGCGGCGCGCGTCTAAAACGCCTTCATCTTTTTAGAGGCACGGCAGACAAGGAGCGCGAGGATAACCTAAGGGAGCGTACTTAGGCGTACGTGACCGAAGGTTGCCACAGCGCGACGAAGTATCCCGTAGCCTATAAGAAGATGGCTTGCGAAGTATATACGCTTCTTAAAGAAGATAGTAAGGCATATCGTCGCCAAGACGCACAGCCCCTTCCACTTCCTTACCTACCACTTTGGGGGCGCAAGCCTTTTTGGGGGCTGCTTTTTTTGCCGCGGGCTTTTTCTTTGCGGGGGCTTTCTTTTCTGCAACGGGTGCGGGCGCCTCTACGACGGGAGCCTGTACCTCTTCCACCACTACGCTATTCTCCATATCGGGTGCGGTGGATTTTACGTTGGAATAGCCGTTGTTAGCGGCGCGTTTGATAGAACTTTTACCGATTGACATTGTCCATAATCTCCTTTGCAAGTGCAGTATATTCCGTTGCGCTACGGCTGGTCTTTTTATAGGCGACGACGGGCTGAGAATTGTCCTGTGCCCACTCTACCGCGCTGTCTACCCTAATATAGGTGCCAAACAGGTGGACGCCTTCCGTCTCCTGCAACGTTTCGATGGTTTGTTTTAAGTAGTTCTTTCTCTCGTCCGCCTTGGTGATGGCGATACCCAAAATCTCAAGACGAGGGGCGATATTTTTGACGTGCCCTACGAAATCAAAGATGTTGGCGAGCCCGAACAAGCCCCAAGGGCTTGCCTCCACGGGAATAATGACGAAATCAGACGCCACCATTACGTTCATAACCCAGCCGCCAAGCGTCGGGGGTGCGTCAATCAAAACGTAGTCGTAAATCCCTCTTGCCAAAACGGGAGCAAGGCATTTTTTGAGGACCACTTCCCTTTGCCACTTGGTAAAGAGGTCGAATTCTATCGAACTCATCAGCGACGTGGAGGGAATAACGTCCAGCCCGTCGTATTTGGTCGGGACGATAAAGTCGGTCAAATCCTTTTCCTCTTTTAAGGCGGTATAGATGTTCTTGCCGCTTTCCGAGAAGGCGAGCGCCTCCTCTTCGTCAAAGAAGGAGAGGGTCAAATTCATCTGCATATCGCCGTCAATCAGCAATACTTTTTTGCCTTGCATCGCCATTGCACAACCGACGTTGGAACAGGTGGTCGTCTTACCGCTACCGCCCTTGTTGTTGGCAAAAGCAATTACTTTCGTTTTGCTCATACTTTCTCCTCAAGTTTTTTCGCCGAGCGTTTTTTCGTCGGCTTCTTTTGTGCTTTTAACTGTTCCTCTAAGGCTTTCTTTCTTGCCCTGTCCTCGTCGTCTTCGAGATACTCGGCAAGTTCCTTAATCCCTTCGCCCGTAATCGACGATACGGGAAAAATCTTTTTGCAACCGGCAAGTTTTAACCAGTTCCTTACCCTGTCTACGTGCGCGTCGGGCTTGTCAATGCCCGTGATAATCCCTATAGCCTCGCGATTGACCATACTCGTCAAACAGGGCGAGAAAATGGAATACGGTTCGTTGGCGGAAAGGACGAGCCCTACGATATCCGCCTCGTACGCATACAATGCCAGCGCACCGCTCGTCTCCCTTCGCTCCGTGTATTCCCCAGGCGTGTCGATGACGGTGTCGAGATAATTGACGTACTGCGTCTTGTAATATTTGATTTCTTCGCCGCGCAAAGCCTGCGTGAGCGTCGTTTTGCCCGCGCCGACCCTGCCGAATAACATAATTTTTTTCATCTCTCGTGCTTATCGCCTAGGATTAGGTCTTGGTCACGTCGCAACAAATGTAGTGCAATTTGGTCGTGAAATACTCTCTAATCGCCGTGAAAGCCGCCTCCACCGACGATACCGAGCCCGTAATAATAAGCGTGCCCGTGAACCTATCGACGAAACCTATCTCCGCACCAGACGACTTCATCGCGATATCCGCCGCGATGACCGCACTCTCGTAAGGGATAACCGTCAAAACGCCGATGGCACTCCTCGTATAATCCACCTGAGGGTCCAGACCCAACTTGGTGTACAACACTTCACCAGGGTTTGCGATAATGTGGCAAAGGGTGATTTGCTGACCAGGGACGAACTCCTGTATAATCCTTTCTTTATCTTGATTGAAATGCATAGTAATTTCTCCTGCGCTTTTAGCCGCCGATCTGGCACTTTAACCCGCTCTCTTCGGCAACCGAAAGCAAAAATTCCATTTTTTCTCTCGTCGGGGGCTCGATTTCTTTCAAAGCGTAGTTCCTATCCAGCCCTGCGTATTTGTCTTGACCCAAACGGTGGTATGGAAGAAGGTGATATTCCTTCACGCCCTCCAAACTAGCCGCAAATTTGGATATCGCACGGATGTCCTCCGCCGTATCGTTGAAAGTCGGCACGACGGGGGTGCGAATAATTAATTCCACTCCGCTCTTTGCGATTTTCTTCGCGTTCTCCAAAATGCGTTCGTTGGGTTGACCCGTGTATTCTTTGTGTTTTTCGCTGTCCATATGCTTGACGTCCATAAGATACAAGTCAAGATAAGGCAAAATCATCTCGATTTTGTCAAAGGACGCTATCGCCGTCGACTCTACCGCCGTGTGCAAGCCTGCCGCTTTGCACGCCTTGAGAAGTTCCGCCGCGAACTCGGGCTGGCAAAGGATTTCGCCGCCCGAAAGGGTGACGCCACCGCCACTCCTGCGATAAAAAGGCTTGTCTGCCAAAATCTCAGGCATAATCTCCTCTACCGTCACGTCTCTGCCGACGACTTTGTCGTTGCCGTTCTCCACCATCGTCTCTATCTCAAAACGCTGGGATTCTGGATTGCAGCACCAAGCGCAACGCATGTAGCAACCTTTGAAAAATACAATCGTCCTGATCCCTGGTCCGTCGTGTATGGAAAAGCGTTGGATGTTAAATATCCTACCCGTCTTTCCCATCTCTTACCATCCTTGTTGCGTACGATTGATAATGTCGTCTTGCAAAGACTTAGACAGCGTCGTGAACAACGCACTATAACCCGCTACGCGGACGACGAGCGTCTTGTATTTTTCAGGGTTCTTCTGCGCGTCGAGCAGCGTTTCACGTGTGACGACGTTGAACTGCATATGCATACCCTTTTGGTCAAAGTAGGAACGGATAAGCGAAGTGAACTTCGTAAGACCCGACATACCCTGCAAAGCCGAAGGGTGGAATTTTTGGTTGAGCAACGTGCCGTTGGAAGCGACGTCTTGCTCGAGCTTTGCCACCGAATTAGCCGTCGCCGTAGGACCTTTTACGTCCCTACCCGACGCAGGACCGATACCGTCTGCTACGGGGGTGAAAGCAAGTCTGCCGTCGGGCGTCGCGCCCGTTTGTCCGCCTAAGGGTACGTTCGCAGAAACGGGATACAAGCCCGCTTGGAATTTACCTCCGCGGAAGTTGGAGTATTTCTCCACCTCTTTCGTATACGTATTCGCTACGTCGCGTGCGAACATATCCGCCTCGTAAATATCGTTGCCGTATTTCGGGCAGGTTTCGTCGATGAGGCGTTTAATCTCTTGGAATCTTGCCTTTCTTTGAGGGTCAAGGCTAGCCGCCGTCGTCACTTCCGTATATACCGTACGGATAACGTCTGCCGTCGTCTCGATGCCTTGCTTGGCAAGTTCCGTCACAATCTCGGCCGTGACGCGCTCTGCCGCCGCGCCCGTAAGCCCGTATCCGTAGTTAGCCTCCAAAGCCGCCTTAAACTCAGCCATGGTCACCTTCTTTTCGGCGAATACGAGTTGTTTTATCGCCAAAAGACCGTCCGTGTTGTTGGCGATACCGAAGCCCTGAGGGCCCGTGAAGTTGTAGATTGCGCCGCCTTCTTGCAGCGATTTACCCCTTGCGATACAGTCGTCAACCATACAGGACTGGAAAGGCAAAGGACAACGCGTAGCGTGTGCCGCGTCGATGGCGTTGTTGGCGTTGACCAGCAACTTGATAAAATAACTTTGTTGCGTTTTGTAAGCGTTGTAGAATTCGTCAAACGAGGTCATCTTGGTGACGTCGCCCGTTTGAGGACCGATTTGCACGCCCTTGTCTACGCCGTTCGAGAAGACGAGTTCCAAGGGACGACACATATTGAAGAACGCCGCGTCGTGCCACCCGTCCGTCTTGCCAGGTTTTTGAGGCTCTACGCAACCGATGATGCAGTAGTCTCTAGCGTCTTCCAAGGTCAACCCTCTCGACATAATGGAGGGAATAATTACTTCGTCGTTGTAGTATGCGGGCAAGCCCGTACCAAGTCTCGTGAGCGCGCCAGCCTTGAGCATCAAATCGTCAGGCGTGCCGTTGTGGACACGGATAGAGATGGAAGGCTGAGGCAGGGGCACGTGCATCGCCGCCTCTAAACACATATAGGACAAGTCGTTGGTCGAGTCAATCCCGTGTTCGTCTTGACCGCCGACGATCAAGTTCTGGAACATACCGTACCCAGCAAAGCCGTCCGCGGACGCTGCGTCACGCACCTTGTTGATGTCGTTGAGTTTTACCCAGATGCAATCAAGCAATTCCTGCGCTTGTTCAAGCGTCAGTTTGCCTGCGTCCTTATCCTTTTTGTAGTAAGGATACATATATTTGTCGAATCTACCAGGGGAGATGGAGTGACCGCTCGACTCCACCTGCAACAAGAGTTGCACGAACCAGAAGGACTGGCACGCCTCGTGGAAATCTCTTGCGGGATACTCGGGTACGCGCGCACAGTTGCGGGCAATCTTGGCAAGTTCCGCCTGTCTTGCGGGATTCTTCTCTTTCTTTGCCATATCGAGCGCAAGTTCCGCATAGCGGTGGGCGTATTCGATAACCGCCTCGCAACTCTCGATAACCGCCTCTAAGAAGTTGTTCCTTTGTACGTAGTCGCCGTCGGAAACGTCCAGTTTTGCCTGAGCCGCCTCTGCCTCCGCGATGATACCACGGTAGCCTTTTGCGAGGACTTTATCGTATTGAACGCATACATGCCCTATCCCATTGTAGAAATAGTTGCCAGGCGTGAAGATGTTATGTTTGGTGAAAGCCGCGAACGCCTCGGGCGCCATGTTGGACTGCGCGAGGTCGCTGTTCGTCTTTCCCTTCCAGTATTTATACGCCTCGTGGAGTTCCCCTTTCGTCTTGTCCGCGATATAGAAGGGGTCTGCCGCACGGGTTGCCACCGTGTCGAATTCCGCCTCTAACCACTCGAAGGAATATTCGGGGAAGACTTGACAGCCACGAGGGGCTATCGTCGCACTGCCTACGATTAATTCGTTGTCGCGGATTACGATAGGAATATGACGAAGAATATGCGCAAACGCCGCCGACCTTCTCAAGATGATAGGCAACGCTTCCGTCGCTTTATAACTCTCGGTGACGAGCATACCGCGCGCCGATTCTATCTCCGGCATCTTTTCGTATAATGCGTCGATGAGTTTTTGAATTCTTTCGCTTTTTTCTATACAAAATTTGAGTTGTTCCATTTTCCCTTAAACTCCGATATTAGAAATTAGGCGATGCCACAACGAGTGACAGATTAGCCTGAATTAAAGTTGTTTCCACAAGTCTGCGTGGGGGGCTGCGATGACGGACGTAGAAGAAAGGGTGCCCGACGTCTTTGCATACGCCGATCCTGCCTCCACTGCCGCTTGTACGTCGCCGACTTCACCAGTCACCATCACGACGCCCTTACCGCCCATACCACGGGAAACGCGAAGGTCGAAGATTTCTACGCGCGAGGTCTTGACCGCGATATCTGCCGCCTTGATACAGGTGGGGGCGGAGAAGGTCTCGATCATACCGAGCGCACCGTGTTTTGCCGTCGATTGCGTACCGAAAAGCGCCGCAATGACTTGCTCGTCAATCCTGCCCATCACGGACGAATCGATAACGTAGTTATCGAATTTCGCCAAAACGTGGCTGACTGCCGCCGTCACGTTGGAGATAGAGCCGGTCAAAATAATTTCGTATTTGCCAGGGCAGGAAGGATGTGCGGACACGAGGTCTACGCCTGCGCTTTTGAGCGCTGCGTCCGTTGCTTCTACCCCTTTGGGGATACTCTTTAATTCGATTACACCGATGGATTTGAACATATCTTTTACCTTTCAATGATTATTTTTTCGTTGCCGATGACGGTCGCTCTGCCAGAAATAGAGGCGTATTGAGGAAGGGATAACCCGTCCGCTGCCTTGGCTATCAGTTGCCCTTTCACCACTTCCTCGCCGTCTGCTACCACGGGGACGGAGGGGGCGCCGATATGCGCACGCATCATGATCTCTACTTTGTTAAAATCTTCGTCTGCGCCTACGAATTCCGCCACTTTGTCGTATTTGGCTACACCAAGTACGTGCGCCCATCTCGTCGAAGGAATCATACGATAATCCCTTTCTGCGGCAGGCGATACGCCTTCCGTGGCGACGTAGCGCATCTTGTTCTTGCCCAAAAGCGCCTTATAGTTGTTGATAACCGCCTTGGGCGAAATGCCTTGACAGCAAGCGAGCGACTCGCACACGCCACAACCGCAACAAAGGGTCGCCGTCAGTACCATTTGCGGCATAAATTCCGCCGCGCCCATCGCGGTACGCACCATTTTGTGCGGCTCAATGGGATAGCCGAGCAAATTACGGGGGCACATATCCGTGCAACGGGTACATTGACAGCACGCCGTCTCCGCACGCGCCACCGATTTTTCTACGTTGATAAATTTCGTCCTGATTGCCTCGATATCGTTCGGCAAAATCAAGAACCCTTTCGTCGTCTTGGTCACGACGTCCCTACCGACGTTGACCACCTTGCCCATGGAGGGACCACCGTCTAAGACGGTGTGATTCTCGGGGACGACGACGCCGTATTTTTTGAATAACGCTGAAACGGGGGTACCCACGGGCACCTTTACCACGATAGGTCTTGCAACGTTGCCGCCGATCGTGAGCCATTTCATCGTCACTTTTTCTTCTTTTTTAAGCGCGACGGCGACGTTGTAAAGCGTCTCTACGTTGTAGACGATTACGCCTGCGCTGATGGGCAAATTGCCTGGTTTTACCACCCTGCCGGTCGCCTGATAGATGAGTGCAATTTCGTCGCCCATCGGGTACACGTCGGGAAGGACGGTCACCAAGACGCCTTTCGCCAGCGTCTGCCCATCTTCCCAAGCGAGTTTTTCAGCGGTGTGGTGTTTGACGCAAAGTTGCGCCTTTTTCACGCCCAAATAGTCCTGTACGGCTTGTATCCCCGTCAGGACCATAGACAACTCGTCTCTGAGCAAAATATAATCGGTATAGAGAAGCGGCTCACATTCAGCGCCGTTGATCACGAGGGTATCCGCCCCCGACGCTAATTTGCCGTACGAGGGAAACCCTGCGCCACCTGCGCCTACGATACCGGCTTCCTTCATGAGTTCTTTTAAGTCCATTGTCTTCTCTCTTATTTTCGTATTTTATGCCAGCAACGTCGATTAATCGACGATACCGACGATGACTGCGTCCGTGGGCGCGGAAGTGTTGAGCAAAGCAAGCCTTGCAGAACTGCCCGTCGTGATAAGTACCGTTTCGCCGATACCTGCCCCTACGCTATCGATTGCAATGATGTATTCGCCCGTCAAAACACCGTTCTTCATGATCTCAACTTCCATGAATTTGCTGCCGACGAGGGATTGCTGCTTTCTGGTGGATACGATATGTCCACGAATAATTCCTCTTAACATATTACTCCTTCACAACTTTTACTTTGAAACCGTTGCCGATGCCTGCCGAGTTGGCGTCGTCCGTGTCTACGTGCATCTCCAAACGGAAATCTTTGTGTACGCGCACCTGTACGTCGTACCATCTCGTACGGCGCTTGCCTTCTACGTCTACCGTCACCGTTTCGCCGTCCTTGATGCCGAAAACTTCCGCTTCCGCAGGGGACATATGAATGTGACGGTTGGCAATGATACAGCCCTCGCTGAGTTCGACCACCCCTTTGGGGCCGACGATGCGAATAGGTGCACTACCTGCCAAGTTGCCCGATTCTCTTACGGGAGGTTTTACCTTTAATACGAAGGAGTCGGTCAAGGAGATCTCTACCTGCGATTTCTTTCTAAGAGGACCGAGCACGCGTACGTTCTCGATAGGACGCATGGAAGGGCCCACGATCGTGAGCGTCTCTTTGCAGGCGTATTGCCCAGGCTGAGACAAATCCTTAATCGGCGTGAGTTCGTACCCAGCACCAAACAAGGTCTCCAAATCTTCCTTCGTCAGGTGAATGTGTCTATTCGACACGCCCACGGGTACGTCGCATCCGTTGCAATCACTTGCCGCCGCTACGTCGCCGCCTGCTACACCTGCCATAATTTTTCTTACCAAAGCCGCAATTTGTTCGCTAGAAATATCCATAATAACTACCTTCGATTTTTAAGAATTTACGTGATTTTTGGGCAAAATACCCCTAAAAATTCACTTTTTCGACATTTTTTGCGTATGTCAAACGCAGGACCTTTTACAGTATCCGAGTTTTGCCTCGGATACTGTGTCCTTGCCGTCTCTTACTTTTCTCGCAATTATTTGATAGCGGGAAGAAGTTTTTCCACGTCTGCGTGGGGACGAGGGATTACGTGCGTTGCGATAACTTCGCCAAGAGCCGTAGCAGCAGCGGAACCTGCCTCGACAGCAGCCTTAACAGCGCCGACGTCGCCACGAACCATAACGCTTACCAAACCGCTACCGATCTTTTCGCTGCCGATAAGTACGACGTTAGCCGCCTTTACCATAGCATCTGCTGCTTCGATCGCCGCAACCAAACCTCTGGTTTCTACCATACCCAATGCTTCCATTTTGATATCCTCCTAATTTTGTTTTTAATTTTGTTTTTTTGTTATCTTAAAACTCTCGTTTTAATACCTTTTTAGCCCGTCGTCAAGAATCTCATAACGTCGGGGTGCGGGCGAGCAATCACCTCGCACAACTTTACGTTGCCTACTTCCGCAGCTGCCGCCGCGCCTGCTTGTGCCGCCGCTTGCACGGCAGAGACCTCGCCTTCGACGACGACCGTCACCAGTCTGCCGCCGAGACGTTTCTCTACGTGGATAAGTTTTACGTCAGCTGCTTTTACCATCGCGTCAAGCCCAGTGATCGCCGCCACCATCGCCTGAACCTCCAGTAATGCAATTGCCTTCATACGCAAACCTTCTTTTGCTTATTTGATAGCGGGAAGAAGTTTTTCCACGTCTGCGTGGGGACGAGGGATTACGTGCGTTGCGATAACTTCGCCAAGAGCCGTAGCCGCTGCAGAACCTGCTTCAACTGCTGCCTTAACTGCGCCAACGTCGCCACGGACCATAACGCTTACCAAACCGCTACCGATCTTTTCGCTGCCAACAAGTACAACGTTTGCTGCCTTTACCATAGCATCCGCTGCTTCGATCGCCGCAACCAAACCTCTGGTTT
>JAFVXN010000174.1 GCA_017501125.1 Clostridia bacterium | reverse complement strand
GTCGCCGATATTTTGTTGCCTACCACCTGATAGGTGACCGCCGCCATAAAATTGACGGGCAACAGCGGCATACTAATACACTGCAATCTCAGCGTCATCAAGCCGATTTCTTTGCCTTGCTCGTTCTCCAAAGACATCTCCATAATCCACGGAGACAAAATCGCGCATACCACGGCAAAGCCCGCCATTAAAGCCATAGAGAAAAACAGCGTGAACAGATACGCCTTTTTTACACGGTCGTATCGCTTTGCTGCGTAATTATATCCCAGCGCAGGCTGATAGCCTTGCCCTATCCCCAACGCAATCGAAAAAGCGAGCATAAACACCTTCGACACCACCGCCATCGCCGCCTGACCGCCAGCATAGTCTCTAACGGCGTAATTGAGCAATATCGTACAAACACTGGCAAGCATTTGACGGCAAAACGAAGGGAAACCCGTAGACACGACGGCAAAGTGAACGTTCGGACGGAAAGAGACGCATTTTAACCTAATCCTTGCGATACTCTTACCACTAAGGAACATCACGAGCAGGATAACGAAGCCGAGAACTTGGCTCGTCATCGTCGCAATTGCCGCGCCCTGAATCCCCATAGCACAACCGTAGATAAGCAAGGGGTCGAGCGCAAGGTTGACGACTGCGCCCGTGACTAACCATATCATAGAAAGCCACGCCTTCCCTTGCGAGCGGAGTATGTTGTTCAACACGAACGAGGCGCACATAAAAGGAGCCGACAGCAAGATGTAAAAGGCGTATTCGGCGGCGAACTGCAACGTCGCCGCGCCCGTCGATTCCGTCGCGGCACCAAGCGCCTGCATCAGCGGCCGCAAAAAGATGATGCCGAATACGGTTATCAAAGTGCCGACGATCAAGGAGATGACAAAAGACGAAGACGCCGTCACGTCTGCGTCCTTTTGGCGCCTTTCGCCAAGTTGCTTGGATATCACCGCGCCTGCACCCATACCGAAGGTAAACCCTATCGCTTGAATAATAGACATCAGCGACATTACGACGCCCACTGCGCCCGTCGCAGCATCGCCAAGCCCCGACACGAATAAGGTATCCGCCAAATTATAAAGGGAGGTCACCATCATATTCAACGTCGTCGGTATGCCTAAGCCGATGATAAGTTTTGCAATCGGCGTCGTCGTCATTTTATCAAATTGTTTCTTTTCGCTAGCCTTCAACCCTTCGCTGAGGTCTTCCGCACTGCTTACGTTCTCTTCCATACATACCATTATAGTCTTTTTCTTTAGAAAAAGCAACCAACAAGGGTGTGTAAATTTGATGAAAAAGTCCTTTTACCGCTTGATTTTTTTTCTTTTATTTGCTATAATCGTGGTATGAAAACCGAAAATCAACAAAATCAAATATTTCCCATTAAATTAAGCAAACTCGTCATCGCCCTGTCCATCGCCTGCATCGCGTTGTGTATAGCGGGTATCGGCGTCACAATCTATCGCATAATCTTAATCGGTGGATTACACGACGTCTCCGATTATCTTAAATACCCCTTACTAATCCTCGTGTGTATCTTTTGCATCGTAGTGGTCGTGTCTATTCTCGTCCGCTCCCACTACGCCGTCGAAGACAAGAAATTGATTACGAGAATCGGCATCGTCAAGAGCACCTATGAAATCAGAGATTTCACCGCCTTGACGCTCGACTTAAAAACGGACAAACTCAGCATATACCAAGACAAGGAATTCTTCGTGTTAAAACTGCAAAAAGCGTGGAAAGACGATTTTATCCGCGCCCTCTTGACTGTCAAACCTTCGCTGGAAGTCACCTATGATTTCGCCGACGACGAGCCCGAGGAAAAAGAGGATAAAAAAGACAAAAAATAATATCGTGAAAATGCAAAAAACGGCAAGCCTTTCGACTTGCCGTTTTTATTTTGTCCTTTGTTAGCGAACGCCGTACTTTTCGATGATATAGTCCATATCCTTATCCCCTCTACCCGAAAGGTTAATGAGGATAGCGCCTTTGCCCATTTTCTTGGCGAGTTTCATCGCGTATGCAACTGCGTGAGAACTTTCAATCGCGGGGATAATGCCTTCCAGTCTCGCGAGTTTGTAGAAGGCGTCGAGCGTCTCCTCGTCGTCGACGACGTCGTACGTCACCCTACCGCAATCGTGTAAGAAGGCGTGTTCGGGACCGCTAGAGGGGTAATCGAGCCCACTCGCCACCGAATAGACGGGGGCAGGGTCGCCGTTTTCATCTTTGAGCATCAGGCTGTTAAAGCCGTGCATAACCCCTTCCGTGCCGTATTGAAGACTCGCCGCGTGATCGCCGAGTTTCGTCCCTCTGCCCAAAGGCTCTACGCCGTAAAGGGCAACGGGATCGTTCAAGAAGCCCGCAAACATACCCATGGCGTTGCTGCCGCCACCTACGCAAGCGACTACCGCGTCGGGAAGAAGCCCCGTCATCTCCTTAAATTGCTCTCTCGCCTCAATACCAACGACGCTTTGGAAATCTCTCACCATCATCGGGAAGGGATGAGGCCCCACCACCGAACCGATGCAGTAAATCGCGTCTTTATATTCGTTGGCGTACGCCGCGAACGCCGCGTCAACCGCCTCTTTCAAGGTCGCAAGCCCGTGTTTAACCTCGACGATATTCGCGCCCAGAATCTTCATACGCGCGACGTTGGGGGCTTGTTTTTTGATGTCGACGGAGCCCATATAAATGTCGCATTCCAGCCCGAAATACGCCGCCGCCGTAGCCATGGCTACCCCGTGTTGACCTGCACCCGTCTCCGCGATGACCTTTTTCTTACCCATATATTTGGCAAGCAAGACTTCGCCCATACAATGGTTAATCTTGTGCGCGCCCGTGTGGTTGAGGTCCTCACGCTTTACGTACAGTTGCACGCCCGTGCCGAGTTTGTCGGACAATCTCTCAAGGTGAGAAATGGGGGTCGGTCTGCCTTGGAATTCCTTGCGGATTTTTCTAAGTTCGCTGATGAATTTAGAGGACTTGCAGATGGTCTGGTACGCCGCGTTAATCTCCTCCATCGCCTCTTTTAACTCTGCCGTGATATACACGCCGCCGTATTTGCCAAAGTACCCCTTTTCGTCGGGATACTGGTTGAAATAATTGTCAAAATCTACACCGTTTACTTTCATTTTCTTTTTTCTCCTTTTTTGATGGTTTTTTGGGTGTTATCGCTTAAAAAATCGCACACCCTCGCCATCGTCTGGATAACGTCGCCACATTCCTCATAAGTCGCCTCCGTGTCTTGCGTATAAAAAACGCCCTTGACAGTGTTTCTGTCAAGGACGAATAACTCTTATCCGCGGTGCCACCTTGATTGACGCAAATCCTGCGCCCTCTTTTCGCTCGTTTCTTAAGCGTCTGCCTTTGATTACGGAGCGCATCTCCGTCGCACATACTCTCTTGCCTTTGCAAAATTTCCGCTTGCCCTCGAAAGTCCATTCGGTTTAGTCTTTTTTATCGCAATCCCAGCGCCTGCGACTCTCTGTGAAAAAAGTGAAAAAACTTACTTACTCTTTCTCAACGGTTTCCTTTATTATACTACGCCCTTTCGCCTTTGTCAACGATTTTTAAGGAAAATATAATATTTACGGTAAAAAAGTGGAATCTCGCGCGACTCCACTTTCTTCCTTTGGCTTGCCTTAGGTATTCGTCTTGTTTCTCCAATAAGTATCCTTTTCTCTAATCTCTCGCTCCGCTTCAATTTCGAGAAGTTTTTGGGTGCTTTCCGCTTGTTCCTTAGCATATCTTTCCGCGTTTCTTTGCGAATCCAACATC
>JAFVXN010000173.1 GCA_017501125.1 Clostridia bacterium | reverse complement strand
CCGTAAGGGTGGTTTTTTCTTGTTAAAGATTGATATTTTGCGAGGTAGGGGTAGGGTAGCAATTTTTTTGTCGAAAAAAGTCAAAAAATTTTACAAATCATATTGACAAAATGCAAGGGGAGGGGGTATAATGTTAACATATTGAAAAATATGGAGGATTTGTTATCTTATGGGATTAAAAGAATTTTTCAAAAAACTTAGTCCAGTCAGCAAGATTAACGACATAGCGGATGCGCTCGTGATCGAGTGGACTGACACGGACGCTGAGGCAAAACGAGCAGTCGTCTATAAGTACGAAGGCGACAAACTTAGCAAGTATCATTACGTAATCGTGCGTTCTACGCAAGAGGCGCTCGTATTCAAGAACGGGGAATATATTCACACTTTCCCTGCGGGCAGATACCCGTTAAAAGAAGGTGCGTCTGCGCTCCTCAACAACGACCTTGACCAATGCGAAGTCTTCTTCGTCAACAAGGTCAAGTTGCAGCAGGTAGCGTTCGGCACGGACGAGGCGATTCCTATCAGAGACCAAAATTATTACAATGAAACGGGTCGCGTACAAGCGCGTGGTAGGATTGCTATGCACATTGAGAACGCCTATCAATTCTTCAACACGATGGTGGGCTACAACCGCGTGGAGAGATATTATAGCCAAGAGACGTTGGAAGACGATATGGCGGCAAAGATTGTCGAATTCTTAACCGACAACTTGGGCAACACGGTTCGCGCGAAAGGTATCAGCCTTTTGGATTTGAGCACCTGCTTTAAGATGCTGTCCAAGACGATGCAAGACGAGTTGACGCCTTACTTTGAAGATTACGGTATCGCGCTCGACAACTTCTCTTTCATGCATATCGGCTTGAGAGACGACGACTATAAGAAGTTCGAGCAATTGCAACACAAGCGTACGGTAGAGATGATGGAGGCAGACACGGCAATGTACACGACCACGGTCGGCGCCGAGGCTGCTAAGATTGCGTCTATGAAAGATACGGAGGCGCAAAAATACCGTCAAGAAGGCTTGGGCTACTCCTATCAACAAAGCAGAGCGTTCGACGTTATGGGCGCTGCTGCAAGCAACGAATCTGCCGGTATGGCACCTTTTATGGGTGCAGGCATGGGTATCGGCATGGGCGTCGGCATGGGTGGCGCGTTCGGTGGTGCGATGGCAGGCGCGGCTAATACCGCGTTCAACAGCGCGGCACAACAGGCGCAAGCCCCTCAGACCCTTTGCCCTTCGTGCGGTGCACCCGTAGCGGCAGGCGCGAAATTCTGTGGCTCTTGCGGCGCTAAGATGGTGACGGCACCCGTATGTCCCGCATGCGGCGCAGAGGTAGCCCCTGGTGCTAAATTCTGCGGCTCTTGTGGTACGGCGTTGGTAGCGGCACCCACGGTATGTCCTTCCTGTGGCGCACAACTTGCCCCTGGCGCAAAATTCTGTGGCGAATGTGGCGCGAAAATCTAATCGAGATAAAAAAAGGAGAAAAGTTATGAAAGATATGTTGAAAAAATATGCGAGTACGCTGATTATTGCCCTTGTAATGGTCATCTTCATCGTATGCGCGTTGGTAATTCCTGAAGATCTTAGCCAAGCCAACGTAATGTTCTGGGCGGGCTTCGGCTTTATTCTCTTTGCGTTCGTAGCCTTCGGCGCAGTCACGGTAGTGTCAAAACGCGACGAGAGAATGTTGGTTAGCAGTACGTTGCTCGTATATTCCGTCCCCGTGATCTATTTGGTCGTGACGTTTATCCTCAACATCTGTTATATGACGTTCGGTTATAGCGCGGACAACAAAGTAGCGGCGTTCTTACCCAACGTAATCATTTTGATTCTTGCCGTTATCGGTATGGTCGTCGTCTACAAATCGGCGTCCCACGTATCCGCAACGGACAAAAAGATTGAAGAGAAGGTCAAGGTCGTAAAACTCAACACCCTTAAGGTTAACACCTTAATCTACAAAGTGACCGACCCCGACGTAAAGAGAAGTTTAACCAAATTGAAAGATGCGGCGCAATACAGCGACCCTATGGGCGTGCCTGCGACGGCAGAGATTGAGGCACAGTTCGAGCAATGCTTGCAAGTGTTGGAAGACTTGATTGCAAGCGGTGCAGACAAAGAGAACCTTTTGCAGGCTATCCACGACGCCGACAGCACCTTGAAAATTAGGAACGAGTTGCTGAAAGCCAACAAAGAAAGATACTAATAGGAGGCTGTGATGGAAGGCGAATCCTATAAGTGTCCAGGTTGCGGCGACGCAATCCCTGCGGACAGGATAGACTTTAAGACGAGGATAGGTAAATGCCCCTCGTGTAGAAAGGACAGATATTTCCCTAGGCGCACGCTCAACTCGTCCACGGGCGTGTTGGCAAAACTCGGCAGCGTGGTCAATTTCTTCAAAGATAAGAACTTTACCAGTGCGTATAGGGCGGCAGAGACGATTTTGATGACGGCTGTGGACAACGCGGCGGCACTCTTCGTTATCGCATATTGCAAAGCCTTCACGGGCGAGCCGAGGACGAGGGCAAACCTTGACAAACTCTTCAACGAAACCCTCCCCACGTTGGAATTCGACGAAGAGGAGTTGGAGGCACTCAAGGAATTGTTGATAGCAGGCGCCCCTCACTTGGGCGACTACGAGGAACAAATTTTGTCCAGTATGCTCGCTAACGACCCTCAAGGCGTGGCGGCGTTTGCGGACGCATTCTCTCCCTATATCGTGATGAAGCGTAGCAACGTCAACTGGTGCACGCCCAAGATATGGGAGACGTACAAGGGCATTTCTGCGCAAGGCAACATGGCAAAAGTATGGTACGCGTTGTACGTGTGCATAGAGAAGAATCCCGATTCTCCCTACGTCAACGACAACTTCTTCTTAAAGACGAAGACGCAACGCTTTTACGATACTTACGTCGAACAGGTTGGACAAGTGTTCGACAGCATCCAAGACGACAAGATGCGCGCAAAATTCAAAGGCGCGTTCTTGAATAAAAAACAAGATTTCATCAACAAGATGAACGAAGGAGGAAACTAAAAAATGTCAGAAGGTAGTGTATATGTAAACATAAATTACGCTGATATTGCACGTGGTGTCGAAGCGGCACTTGGCCCCATTACAAGAGCGGTAAACAATCTTGAAGATGAGGTAGAAAGAACTAACGGTCGATTGGACGCACTGAAAAAAGAAGTCGACGACATGAGAAGAGAACAAAGATTCGCCGCTGCATTGCAACGTGCTATCACCGAAATCATCCGTGTCCGTCAGGAACTCGACGACAAGTTCGGCACGCATAAACTCGTCAGAGAAAATATGCTCGGTATCTTGGACGCATCTGACCTTAGCCTTATCCACGAGAGCACGATCTCGAGATGTACGGAGGAATTGATGATCTCCGCACCCAAATACTGGCTCGCTCCCTGCTTGATTGCGTTGGCGGCGTGGATCTCCAACAACGAGAGCCTTGAAAAACGCGCAATCGTAGAGGCTGTCAAGAGAGACGACGAAAAGACCAGTTTGCTCTTTGCGTTGGTCTGCCGTCGTGCACAAAGGACGGATACCTGCTTCGAGTGGCTCGGTAGATACTTCGCTATGCAGGATCCCAAGAAGATGAAGAAGAGTATCATCGCCTACATCGACGCATACTCCAACGGCGTCTTCGGCGAAGATAAGGACAACGTCTGCGTAGAACATATCAACCACTGGATGGATATGTTGAAGAAGAACAATCCCAACTTCACGCAGGAACAAGAGGCATACTGGGAAGCATACTTTGCCCGTATCACGGCAGGCAACCCTTCGTTGGGTGGCGATTACGACGTCCTCAAGGCACTCTCTCCCGAGGCTGGCAGAATGGAGACGTACGTAAGCAGAATCGTTGCTGTAGACAGGGCACAAGGTATCAGGGCAAGTTTCAACGACATCTTGCTTGCACAGGTTGACCCTGAAGAACTCGTCAACGAAATCGATAAGCAACTTCGTAAACTCGTCGAAGGCTACGAAGAAGACGAGGCTCCTCTCCGTAAGGAAGAAAGATTCTTCACCGTCGTCAAAGAGACGAGAGGTAATGAAGATCTTGCCAACAAGTTGATTGCAGATGAAGAAAGACGTCGTTTCGACCCTCCCGTAGACTTTGCAAAGCGTCTTTCCGATTCCATTACGGTAAGAGGCGAGAGAGAGGATATGCAGGCTATCTCTGCTAAGAAGACGGCGGTTAAATTGCTCAAAGGCTACATACAACCTGCATACGAAAGATTCGTCACCGAAAAGAAGGAAGTATATCCCGAAGAGATCACTTTGAAATTGCAAGAAGGTGGCGTAAAAGTTCGTAAAGTGCAAGGTTCTGCCTTCGCTTGGTCGGGCAAGACCAAGAATGCGGAAAACCGCGAGGCTTTGAAGAACGATGTGGCGAAAAACTACGACGTTGCAAAATCTGCCAGCGTAGCCATGGTCACGAACAAGAACGTTATCACGGCAGGCGTATTTGCTGGTATTTTTGCTGCACTTGCCATTCTTTTCTTTATCCTCGGTGGTACGACTGATTTCGGTGCAGTCGGTGTTGTTTTTGGTATATTTGCATTGATCGGCGCAATTCTCTTCTTGCTTATCGGCGTAGTCGGTGGTATGAAGAAGAACAAACAAGACAAGGCTGCTCTTGCTAACTACTACGACGACGCGAAAGCAAAGAAACTTAAATTGCTCGATATCGCTTTGAACGCAAGGGTTAGAATCAACGCGATGGTAGCAGAATTCGAAGGCAACGTGAACTCCACGAAACTCTTCGAAGAGGACTTCGTTGAGGCACCTGCCGCAATCGAAGAGGCGGCTGAAGAAGTCGCTCCCGAGGTCGCTGAAGAGGCGGCTCCCGAGGCTACGGAATCCGTAGAGGCTGAAACTGAACAGGAGGAAGAAGAAAATGAGTGATGAATTGTTGAACGACTTGGCAGAAGACCTTGATTTGGGCGATATGGCTGCAGAATTTGCAGAGATGACCAACAAGGAAGAAGAAACTTTCACGGAAGATTTGGAAGGGTTTGCAAAAGGTTTCCCCAGTTGGGACCTTCACCCTCCCAAGAAAAAATAATCTTTTTAGATTATAAAGACAAAAGAAAAACCGTTGCGTGATGCAACGGTTTTTTTATATTGTAGCCGCAACCTTGCCAAGGGCAAGATATCACCCGTCGAAGGCGTATATCACCGCGTCCGCAAGGACGCATACGCCTGTACCGTGATGCCTTTGCCTTCGCCTACGTAGCCCAACCCTTCGTTGGTGCCAGCGCTGATATCCACGGCGTCTACGTTCACCTCCAAAAGGGTAGCGACGGCTTTTCTCATTTCGTCGATATATTTGGCAAGGCGTGGCTTTTCCGCCTGTATAGCGATGGAGATATTGTGCACGCAGTAGCCGTTTTCCTTGACCATGCCTACCACCTTTTGGGTGAGCAGGGAAGAATCCGCCCCCTTATAGCGCATATCGCTGTCGGGAAAATAGTAGCCGATATCCCTAAGCCCCACGGCGGAGAGCAGGGCGTCCATCACGGCGTGCAAGAGGACGTCGCCGTCGCTGTGTGCGATAAGCCCCGTCTCGCTCGGGATTTTTACGCCTCCCAAGACGACGTAATCTTGTTCCTTGCCAAAGGCGTGCGTATCCACGCCGAATCCTACGCGCGTAGGGGTTAAAAAGTCCTCGGCAAAGGTGAGTTTGATATTGCTCTTTGCGCCCCTGCAAAGGCGGGGTTTTTGCGCGTACGCAGCGTACAGGGAGGAGTCGTCCGTAAACTCGTCTTTGCCCTCTAAAAAGGCTTTCTCGTACGCCGCCTTGACGTCCTTTAAGAAGAACCCTTGTGGCGTTTGGACGAGGTAGCAGTCGCTCCTATTAGGGAAACTTTCTATCTCCTCGCCTCTTGCGATAGCCACCGTATCCGAGGCAGGGATTGCGCAGATACCGCTACCGTAGGTAAGGACGCTTTGATAGCATTCCTCTATCGTCTGCATATCGACGAAAGGGCGCGCCCCGTCGTGGATAAGGACGACTTCGCCCGTCGCTACGTTCAGGGCGTTATACACCGATTGACTACGCGTCTCGCCCCCTAAGACGATTTTAATTTTGTCGTAGGGACGGCAAAGATTTTTGATTTCTTCCACGTCGCGCGCGTGCACGGACAATATAATTTCGTCGACGATAGGGGCTTGCAGTTTGGCGATCAGCCTGACCAGCGCGCACTCGCCTTGAAAAGGTACGAGCAACTTATTTTTAGAAAAGCCCGTCCGCGCGCCCACACCCGCGGCGCACACGACGAAGGAAAGGGTAGGTCTACTCATGGCAACACCTCGTAAAGGGAGACGGCTTCTTCTTTTTTGACCGTCTCTTTAATTTTGACGACGCGGAATCTAAAGGTCGAGGAGGCGTAGACTGACTGCAATGGCATT
>JAFVXN010000172.1 GCA_017501125.1 Clostridia bacterium | reverse complement strand
TTCTATATCGGTCAAAGTCGTCAGCGCCAAGAAGTCCATCTTGAGCATGCCGACAGCCTCGACTTCCTTCATGTCAAATTGCGTAACGATATCGTCCCCGTTGCGTGCAAGGGGGACGTTATCCGACAAAACTTTGCTGCAAATAACGACGCCTGCGGCGTGTTCCGAGGTGTTCTTCGGCATGCCCTCCAATTTCAAGCCCATATCGATAACGCGTCGAATCTCTTCGTTGCTTTCGTAAACCTCGATAAACTCTGGATTTCGCTTCTTCTTTTGTTCTTCCAGATCTTTTTTCAGTTCCTCGCGCTTATCCTCAGGGATTGAAGTATCCGCAATTTTCTTTTCAATTTTTTCAATATTCAAACCGAGCAATTCCCTAATGGTCGATTTGCCGTCCATTAGTTTTGCCACCTTATCCGTCTCTGCGTAAGGGATACCCATAACTCGCCCCACGTCTTTGATGACTGCACGCGAAGCAAGCGTACCGAACGTGACGATTTGCGCCACGTTTTCAGGGTGGTATTTTCCACGAACGTATTCGACGACCTCACCCCTACGACGCGTGCAAAAGTCGACGTCAAAGTCGGGCATAGATACACGATCAGGGTTCAAGAAACGCTCGAAAATCAAATCGTATCTAAGCGGATCAACGTCCGTAATGCCAATGGAATACGCAACGATACTGCCAACGCCCGAACCACGACCAGGTCCTACGGGAATCCCGTGAATACGCGCCCAGTTGATATAGTCCCATACGATTAAGAAGTAATCGGCAAAGCCCATCTTGATAATAATACCAAGTTCGTACTCCACCCTCGCCTTGATCTCGTCCGTAATATTTTTATAGCGTTTGGGGAGCCCCTCCCACGTAAGGCGCGTAATATAATCGGCAGCCGTGCTACCGTCGTCCGGATAATACAACGGAATCAAAGACTTATCGCGGATAGGATTGCCCTTTTTATCGAGGTCAAAGACGGGTTCCTCGATTTTATCCGCAATCACACGCGTGTTGGTGATTGCCTCGGGCACGTAGTGGAAAAGTTCCATCATCTCGTCGCCCGACTTCATATAAAATTCCTGCGTATCAAACTTCATACGCTTAGGGTCAGCCAACGTCTTTTTCGTCTGTATGCAAAGAAGGACGTCGTGCGCCTCCCAGTCCTCTTTATTGATATAGTGGACGTCGTTGGTCGCCACCAATTGAATATCTAATTCTCTTGCGATTTGAATAAGTTGCGGGAGCACTTCTTTTTGTTCGGCTATGCCATGGTCCTGCAATTCGATATAAAAATCCTCACCGAAGACGTCTTTCATCTCCTGTGCCCATTTTTTAGCGCCCTCGTAATCCCCTTCCATCAGCAGTTGCGGCATGCGACCAGCCAAACAAGCAGAAAGACAGATAACTCCCTCGTGATGCTTTTTAATAAGGTCATAACTGATACGAGGCTTGCCGTAAAAACCGTCAATATAAGAAAGCGAATCCAACTTAACGATATTTTTGTAGCCCGTCTTGTTTTTTGCGAGCAAAACGATATGTTCCGTCTTCGTCCCAGGGCGCTTGTCCAAATGATTGTCCGTCGCGTATAATTCGCAACCGATAATGTATTTAATCCCTTTTTTTACACACTCCTCTGCAAAATACAAAGACGCGTACATATTGCCGTGGTCGGTGACGGCGCAGGCGTTAATCCCATTCTTAACGAGATGATCGATGACGTCTTTTACCCTTGCCGCCCCGTCCAACAGGCTGTACTCGGTATGCAAATGTAAATGTACGAAATCAGTCATTCTATATCTCTTCCTCTTTCTTTTCTCTTTTGTTTTTCGCCTTATCGGCAAGGCTAATTAATTTCCTCAGTCTATGGTTGAGACAACTTTTGCTCACGCCAAGATAATCAGCGAGTTCTTGCAACGTGTCCATTTTTCTCTCTATCCGTGCCGTTGCTACGTCTTTCAAATCACACCCGAGCCCGTCCAACAAACCCTCGTCTTTCAACAACGTGATGGCTTGAATTTGTTTTACGGACGATGAAGCGGTCTTTTCCATGTTATAGGAAAAACAGTTTGAGGCACGATTCGTTTGATTCGACTCGTCTCGGCTTTCGACGAGCGCATTAAATTTTTTTAAGCAATTTTTTGCACCAAGTACAGACAGAAAGTCGGACACCGCCTCTTTGCTCTTCACATACACGACGTACGTTTCCTTGCGTTTGACAATTTTTGCCAAAAGTTCGAGATCCTCAAGGAGCATACAAAAACTTTTCGCCACTTCTTCCTTAAAAAACACGATTTCCAAATGATACCCGCCACGATTTGCCGTAGGCAAAACGCAACTGCCACCCCCTAAAAATGCGCCTTTAAGGTACCCTATCCGCCCTTCGTCCGTCGCAAGCAGCGCCGAAGGGATTTCGTCGACGTAATCGTCGCCCGTTTCATTGAGGAGCAAGAGTTTGTTCAACAACTCTTCCGCTTGCGTATACGGACATTGCAAGATTAACTTATCCCTTCCGCTACGCCTATCCTTCGTGCCTCGCGCCACCGTCAATTCTACCCCGAACGTCTCAAAAAAAAGGG
>JAFVXN010000013.1 GCA_017501125.1 Clostridia bacterium | reverse complement strand
GGTGATTCTTTGCGACGACGTCTTGTACACGGGCAGGACGGTGCGCGCGGCGATATCCGCCCTGTTTGCACACGGTAGCAAGATGGGTCGCGCGGCGAAGATTCAACTCCTTGAGATTGTGGACAGAGGGCATAGGGAATTGCCTTTCCGTGCCGATTTCATCGGCAAGAATTTGCCCACTTCGTCGCACGAAAAAGTCTTTGTGAAATTCCAAGAAACGGACGGCGAAGAGGGTGTATTTTTAAAGACGGAAAACGAATAATCAAGATAGTATGTTAAAGATAGCCAAGGTACGAAAAAAGGGGCTCGGGTATTATCTCGGGCTTGAAAAGGGAGACGAAATCCTCGCGTTCGACGGGGTGGATTGCATAGACGAGTTAGACTACGCCTACGTCCTTTCGGCTACCTCTTTTTCCATGACGGTCAAGGGGAAGGACGGCGAGGTCGTCGAGGTGCAGGTGGAAAAGGAGGAGGACGAAACGCTGGACGTGGAGTTCGAGCCTCAGGAAAAAATCCGCACCTGCCACAACCGTTGTCTTTTTTGTTTCGTTGACCAGATGCCCAAAGGCATGCGTGAGACGCTGTACGTCAAAGACGACGACTATACGATGAGTTTCACGTGTGGCAATTTCGTGACGTTGACCAACCTGAAAGATTGCGAGTTGGAGAGAATTTTGCGCCTGCAACTTTCCCCCCTGTATCTTTCCGTGCATACGATGAACCCCGACCTTAGGTGCAAACTGTTAAACAACCGTTTTGCGGGCAGGATAGTGGAGCAAATTAAACGCCTCGCCGAAGGCGGGATAGAGATGCATTGTCAGGCGGTCTTGGTGCCGAATCTCAACGACGGGGAGGAACTTGCCTACACGGCAAGGGAACTGTTCCAGTATTATCCCACCGTGAAAGATCTTGCGTGCGTGCCGACGGGGCTGACGAAATTCCGCGACGGGTTGTACGAGATTGCCGACGTGGACAAGCCGTATTGCGAAAGGCTACTCGACTTAGTCGACGCACTCAACGAGGAATTCGGCGTGCCTTTCCTACTCCCTGCGGACGAGTATTTCGTGCGCGCGGAGAGGGCGCTCAAGCCGACCTCTTTTTACGGCGATTTTTCGCAGATAGAGAACGGAATCGGTATGACGAGCAAATTCCAAAAGGAATTTGAAGACACCTTAGCCGCCGTAAAAGGCGTGCAAAAAAAGAAAAAGCCCAAAAAGGTGCTGATAGTGAGCGGCGTTTCGGCGGCGAAAATCAACGCGCCACTTTGGGAAAAGGCGGAGGCTACGATAGAGGGATTGACGATTGTTAACTTGCCGATTGTCAATCGTTTCTTCGGTGAGACGGTCACCTGCACGGGGCTGCTCACGGGCGAGGATATCGTGGACGCCGTCGGGCGATATATGGAAGAGAACGGCAAGGTGGACGAGATGATTCTGCCTGCCGATACGATGAAGGAATTCGAGGAAGTCTTTCTTTGCGGTATGACGTTAAAAGAGATGAAAAAGCGGCTGAAAAAGACGAAGATACGCGTTAACCGCGACGGTGGCGCAGAACTTGCGAGGATACTTTTGGAAAAATAGAGGAGACGGATATGGCAAACCCTTTGATAGCGTTAGTAGGTCGCCCCAATGTGGGGAAGAGTACCTTCTTTAATAAGGTGGCTGGTCGCAAAATTTCCATTACGGAAGATAGACCAGGGGTCACGCGCGACAGGTTGTACACGGACGCAACGTGGCGCGGAAAACATTTCACGATGGTCGATACGGGCGGTATCGAACTCAAGTCGCAAGACGTGATGTGGAAAGAAATTGCAAAACAGGCGGAGGTGGCGATTGACACCGCCGACGTCATCTTATTCTTTACGGACGGGAGAGAGGGGCTTTCCACGTCCGATTACGACGTGGCGGATATCTTGCGCAGGAGCAAAAAACCGATTATTTTGGTCGTTAACAAGATTGACGACTATTCGCCCGAGAAGATTTTTGAGTTTTACTCGCTCGGGCTTGGGGAGCCTTTCGCCGTATCGGCGGAGCACTCCCAAGGGATCGGCGACGTGCTGGATGAGGCAATCAAGTATTTCCCCGACGGGACGAAGGAGGAGATTCCCTCGCTCAAGATAGCCGTCGTCGGCAAACCGAACGCAGGCAAATCCAGCCTCGTCAATAAGTTGCTCGGCAGCGAGAGAAGTATCGTCACCCCCATGGCAGGTACGACCAGAGACGCCATCGATACTCTTTTTATGAGGAACGGCAAGGCGTACACGATTATCGATACGGCGGGGATTAGGAAGAAGAAGAGCGTGGACGACGACGTGGAGTATTACAGCAATATGCGTGCTTTCGACGCCGTGAGACGTAGTGACGTGTGTTTGCTCGTCGTCGATTGCCAAGAAGGGCTGACCGAACAAGACGTCAAGATTATCGGCTACGTGCACGAACAGGGCAAACCTTCCGTCATCTTGATGAACAAGTGGGATTTGATTGAAAAGGACACCCACACCGTCAATAAGTTCGAGGAAAAACTCAAAGAGGACTTGAAGTTCATGGACTATTTCAAGTCGGTGTATATCTCGGCAAAGACGGGGCAGAGGGTGGATAAAATTTTGGCGGCGGCGGAAGAGGTCTTCGCGCACGCGTCCTACCGCGTACCGACGGGCGCGCTCAACGATTTGATTGGCGACGCTATTCGCTTGCAGGAGCCCCCTTCCTATCTTGGCAGACGTATGAGGGTATATTTCTCCTCGCAGGTAGGGGTATGTCCTCCGCTGTTCGTCTTGCACGTCAACGACGAAGGCTTGCTCCATTTCTCCTATCAAAGATATCTGGAGAATACGATTAGGAACGCTTACGATTTTTCGGGTACGCCCATCAAAATCGTGGTTCGTGAGAAAAAAGACGAGGAATAATCCAAAGGAAATACAACGATATGCATACGTTTAATTTTGCGACCGATTGGTGGCAGTTCGTCGTGATGGTAGTCGCCTCCTATTTTATAGGCTGTTTCAACTTCGCCGTCATCATCTCAAAACTCAAGAAAAAAGACATTACGAAAATAGGCAGCGGCAACCCTGGCACTATGAATATGAGCCGAGAATTCGGCGCGTGGGTGGGGATTATGACCTTCTTTTTAGACGCCTTCAAAGGGGGTATACCTGCCGTAATTTCCTATTTTATCTATCGTGAAACGGTCTTTTCCACGGGCGTACCCGTGTACTACGTCACGCGCGTGCTTTGTGGGCTGTGCGTCGTTATCGGGCACGTTTTCCCCGTGACGATGCGTTTCAAAGGAGGCAAGGGCGTCGCCTCTACCATCGGGCTTATGTGGATGTGTCTGGGCACGGAGAATCCTTGGCTGTTGCTCGTAGCGCTGGGCGTGATTGCTACGATGCCCATTGTAATTACGCTTGCCAAATACGGCTCTCTTTGCTCCCTTCTTTACGTGGCGGCGTTCGCGGTGTGGCAGATAATCCTCGTCTTGACGAGTTATCCTGCGACGGACGGATTCGTCATCTGGACGCTGATGATGATTTTTGCGACGGTGGCGCTGGTTTGGGCGGCGCACCACAAGAACCTCGTGCGTATCTTCGCAGGGGAGGAGCACGCCACCTCCTTCTTCAAAAAGAAGAAAAAGAAGGCGAACTAATATGCAAGAAATGGCGCTCCGCGTTTTGTCGGCGGATAGGTTGTCCTACGCCGATATGATAGATTGTATCCGTCAAGAAAAGGCGAATATTTTATACTTTTCGCCCACCGCCGTCCTCGTAGAGGACGTGACCTGCGGGATTTGCGCGTTGGCAGCGACGGAAAAAGAGGAAGGGGTCAAGGCACTCTCCCGTCTGGATAGGCGTTTTGCAGGCTGGATAGTCGCGCACGGCGAGATGGCGAGAGAGGCGACCTACGCCGTCTTTCCTATCAAGGACGAGACGAAGACGATACAGGTGGCGTATTGCAAAGCCCCGTTTGATTTTTCGCCTAGCCTTACGTTTGCGTCGCCCAGCGAAAAGGAGTTGCAGGCGATTAAGGACGGCTACGACAGGGAAAGCCCTGAAAATATCCAAAAAATACACGATAAAGGGGAGTTGTTCTCTGCCCGTGATAGAGAGGGGAACTTCGTCGGCTTTATCGGCTTTCACCCCGAGGGGAGTATGGGGCTGCTCTATATTTTTCCCGACTATCGTAGGCAGGGCTATGCAGAGGAGACGGAAAAGTTTTTGATGACGGAGTGTTTCCGCAGGGGCAAGATTCCTTACGGGCACGTCGTCTACGGCAACGAAGCGAGCATGCACCTGCAAAAAAAGTTGGGGTTTGAGGCGGCGGATCAATACGCGTATTGGCTCCGTCAATAGTTAGGAGGGGAGATGGATTTAACCGCACAAGACAGAGAAAAACTAAAAAATATCCAGATGGAATTGCTCAAAGATTTTATCGCCGTATGTGAAAAGTTAGGGCTCCGTTATTACGCCATCGGCGGGACGGCGTTGGGCGTGGTCCGTCACGGCGGATACATACCTTGGGACGACGATATCGACGTCGCGATGATGCGAGAGGATTACGAAATCTTCTTAAAAGAAGGGCAATCCCTTCTCAAAGACGGGTATTTTTTGCAGACCTTCGACACGGACGGATTCCCCGGCAACTACGCCAAAATCCGCGATGAGAACACGACTTTCGTAGAGACGTCGGTGGAACATTTGCCTATCAGCCACGGTGTGTATATCGATATTTTTCCGTTGGATTATTATCCAACGGAAGACGTGGAGGCGCACACCGCGAAAAAGCAAAAACTCGCCGTCGATTTGGCGTGCATGGTCGGCTTTCACGGCGTTCCGTTCAAAAGAAAAGTCAGGATGTTGTTGGGCAAAATATCGCTTGCGTTTAAGCCCAGCCTTAATAGCACGAAGAAGATTATCCTTGCAAGAGAGGCACT
>JAFVXN010000171.1 GCA_017501125.1 Clostridia bacterium | reverse complement strand
GCGTAAGTACAGAAGGCGTGCTCTGCTTGCGATAGTTTGACGAGTATAGAAGTTGATGAAAATAATACGGCGTATAAATCTATCGATGGCAACTTATATACCAAAGACGGAAAGACGCTTTTGCAATATGCAATAGGTAAAACGGCAACTACCTTTATTGTGTCTGACGCCGTGACGAGTATCGGCTCTTATGCGTTTGAGGATTGCGATGGTTTGACGAGCGTGACAATCGGTAAAAGTGTGACGAGTATCGGCGCTTATGCGTTCGCTCGTTGTAGTAGTTTGACAAGTATTGTTATCCCCGATAGCGTGACGAGTATCGGCTCTTATGCGTTCTATAATTGCACTAGTTTGACGAGTGTGATTATCGGGGACAGTGTGACGAGTATCGGCGAAGATGCGTTCTATAATTGCACTAGTTTGACGAGTATTACTTTTAAGGACACGTCCACTTGGTATTATACGACAAGTTCTTCCGGTTGGGAGAATAAGACGGGTGGTTTGAGTTTGTCTGTGACTAACCCATCCTATAATGCGGCTAACTTTAAGGGTAGTTACCGCTATTATTGGTATAAAAAATAAATACAAAGGAGAAAAGTTGTGGAAGATAAAAAGAGACCGATTAGGAAGGTAAAGGATTTGGTTCAAGCCAAGAAAAAGGGTGAGATTACTCAGGATGAGTATAGCGAAGGGTTGTGCGAGTTAATGGAAGATGAGGATAATAAGCAGATAGTTAAATGTGCAGTAAAAGTAGAACCTGATGCCCCAGCCCAACTCCTTACTGAGTTTTAATGGTTTTTATTCCCACAAAATTCAAGTAATAATTTCACAACAACAAAAAAGACGATTTCTATGGAAGTCGTCTTTTTTTATAGTGCAATGCCTGCGGGGAAGAAACTCTTTGTGAGGGATTTTGGAAAAGTTTGCCTTTTCCTATTTACTTTTTGCGGGTTTTGGGGTACAATAGATAATGGCTAAAAACTTTGTTTTTACGACGCACGAAAAGGGAAGGGGAAAAGATGATAGCAAAGGTGTTAGGATTCGTATTGCAAGGGCTGGACGGGGTGCCCGTCACGGTGGAGACGGACATCTCCAAAGGTTTGCCTGCCTACGATATGGTGGGCTTGCCCGACGCCGCGGTGAAGGAGTCCAAAGAGAGGGTAAAGAGCGCGATTAAAAACAGCGGTCTGGCATTCCCCACGCGCAAAATCACCGTTAACTTCGCACCTGCCTACGTCAAAAAGGAGGGCACGGCGCTCGATCTGCCCATCGCTATCTCCCTTTTGAAGGCGGAAGGGGCGTTGGTGGCGGACGTGGACGACGTCATTTTCTTGGGCGAACTCGCCCTCAACGGCGATTTGCGCCCCGTGCGCGGTGTGTTGCCCCTTTTAATTGCGGCAAAAAATCAAGGGTATACGAAATTTATCCTGCCTTGTGGCAATCATAAAGAGGCGAGCCATCTCGGTGGTATCGACGTGTACGCCGCGGCAAGCCTTAAAGAGGTATTCGACCACCTCTCGGGCGAAAAGCCTATCGCAAAGATTGCGCCCGTGCCTTATACGGCGGACGGCGAGGACAAAGTGGGCGCGTACGATATGGCGTTCGTCAAAGGTCAGCAGATGGCAAAGCGTGCCTTGGAGGTCGCGGTGGCTGGCGGACACAATATCCTTTTCGTCGGCCCGCCCGGTAGCGGTAAGACGATGCTGGCGCGTGCTATCCCGTCCATTATGCCCGATATGAGCGAGGACGAGGCGCTCGAAGTGACGAAAATTCACTCCGTAGCAGGCGTCCTTGGCGAGGAGGGGATCGTGAAAGTGCGTCCCTTCCGCACGCCGCACCATACATCGACGACGGTGGCGCTTTGCGGCGGCGGCAACAAGTCCGTCCACCCTGGCGAAATCAGCCTTGCCCACGGCGGCGTGCTGTTCTTGGACGAGTTGCCGGAATACAACCGTTCGACGCTGGAGGCGATGCGTCAGCCGTTGGAGGACGGCGTCATCACCATTTCGCGCAGCGCAGGGTCGGTGGATTATCCTGCCTCGTTTATGCTGTGCGCGTCGATGAACCCTTGCCCCTGTGGGCATTACGGCAGTAGCAAACGGCGCTGCACCTGCAACGCGCGCGACGTGAGAAAGTACCGCGCTAAGGTGTCGGGTCCGCTTATGGACAGGATTGATATTCAGGTCGAGGTGGACGGCGTCGAATACGACGACTTGGTCAGCGAGGAGAGGGGCGAACCCTCTGCTACGGTCAAGGCGCGCGTCAATACCGCAAGGAAAATTCAGCGTCAGCGTTTCGGCGAGGGCGATATCAAGACCAACGCCGAGATGGGCGAGAGGGAGACGCGCGAGTATTGCCGTCTTTCCCCCGAAGGGGAAGAGGTGCTTAAAGAGGCGTTCGAGCGGTTGCACCTTTCCGCCCGTGCACGCAGTCGTATCTTGAAAGTCGCGCGGACGATAGCCGACCTCGATTTTAGCGAAAACATCACGCCCGACCACTTGTACGAGGCGATTTCTTACCGTACCTACGGCGCGGAGATTGAGGAATAAGTATGTGGACGGCGGAAGAAAAGAGTTATATTTGGCTGGACAGTTTTTTGATTGACCCTGCCTTTAAGAACGCGCTGGTAAAAGAGGCGGACGGCGCCGCTAATCTCGTGCGCCATTTTGCGCGTTTTGAGGAGGTTTTTGCCAAAAAAGGCAAGGCGGACGAATACGCCAAGATGCAAAAAACCTTGGACGGCGACAGGTATTTTAAGGAACTGACCGCCCTCTACGAAAGGGAGGGTATCGCCTGCATTACGCGTGCGACGGACGGGTATTTTTCCGCGTGGAAAGAGATGCCCGACGCGCCCTGCGTCGTGTACGTCAAGGGTGACGTGGGGCTGATAAAGACGAGGCTGTTTGCCGTCGTCGGCTCGAGAAAAATCAAAGACGCCTATAAAAAATCGGGCGGAGAAATCTGCGAGGGGCTGGCGGAACATTTCACCATTCTCACGGGCGCGGCGGAAGGCGGCGACGAAGTGGCGGCGCGTGCCGCACTCAAAAAGGGGAAGGTGGTCTGCGTGCTGGCTGGCGGCTTTCACGAGGCACCGAAAGACGGGGGCGATTTCCTGCGCGAGGCAGGGGAAAAGGGCGCGGTGATTGCCGTGTGCCCGCATACTATGACGGTTAGGAATTATTCCTACGAAAGAAGGAATAGACTAATGGCGGCGTGTGTCGAGGGGGCGTTAATCCTCTCCGCAGGAGAGAGGAGCGGGGCGTTGACGACGGCGGAGTACGCGACGAAATTCGACAAGCCCGTTTTTGCCTTGCCCTATCCGCCGAACGACGCGACGGGCGTAGGTTGCAACCGATTGATAAAAAAAGGCGCTTATCTTGCGGAGAATTTGATTGACATCACGGCGCGTTTTGGTATAAACTTAGAGGAGAAAAAATCGTCCGTGCCGTTGACGGCGGAGGAAAAGCAAGTATACGAACGACTGAAGGAGTCGGGGGAGAGCCACTTAAGCGTCCTTTCGCAGGCGCTAGGCGTGCCCGTGTTCAAACTCGCCGCGATTTTGGCGCGGCTAGAAGTCAAAGGGTTGGTCGCAAAATCGGGCGGCAACCGATATTTGGCAAATTAAAGCAGCAAAATTAGTTAGATTAGGAAGATATATGGACTTAATTATCGTAGAATCGCCTTCCAAGGCGAAAACCATCTCCAAATACCTCGGTGGGAAGTACCGTGTGGACGCATCGGCGGGGCATATACGCGACCTGCCCGTGCATTCCTTGGGCGTTGACGTAAAGAACAATTTCGAGCCTAAGTACGTGCCCAGCGAAGGGAAGGAGGACATCATCCGTCGCCTTAGCGAAGCGACGAAGCGCGCTGGTCGCGTGTATCTTGCAACCGACCCTGATAGAGAAGGGGAGGCTATTTCTTGGCACTTGCAGACGGTGCTTGGCTTGGACGAACAGGGCAAGAACCGTATCGAATTCAACGAAGTATCCAAGCACGCGATTGAGGAGGCGCTCAAAGCCCCTCGTCAAATCGACTACAACCTCGTCGACGCACAGCAGGCGCGCCGCGTACTCGACAGGCTCGTGGGGTATAAGTTGTCCACCTTGCTCAACCATAAGATCGTGGACGATACGACGGCTGGCAAGCGTAGCCTTTCGGCTGGCAGGGTGCAGTCGGTCGCCTTAAAACTCATCGTGGAAAGGGAGAGGGAAATCACCTCTTTCAAGCCCGAGGAATACTGGATTATCAGCGCAAAATTGCAGGATATGCCTGCCAAATACGCCCCTTTTAAGGCGGTTTTGGAAAAGAAGGGAACGAAGAAATACAAGCCCACGTCTGCCGAGGAAACGGCGGCGGTTGTCGAGGCGCTTTCGCAAGGACAGTTCGTCGTATCTAAGATGAAAAAGACGGTGACGAAATCTCACGCGCCCGCCCCTTTCACCACCTCGTCTATGCAACAGGACGCGTCGACGAAGTTGGGGCTGAGTGCGCCTGATACGATGTCGATTGCACAGCACTTGTACGAAGGTATCGCGACGAAAGGTGGGGAGCATATCGCCTTTATCACCTATATGCGCACGGACTCCGTCCGTGTTTCGCGCGACGCGCAGATGAAGGCGCTCGATACCATTCGCAAGACTTACGGGGAGGAATACGTCCCCGAAAAACCCAACTATTACGCCTCCAAAAAGGGCGCGCAAGACGCCCACGAGGCGGTGCGTCCTATCGACCTTACGATGACGCCTGCAAAGGCAAAGGAATTGTTGGACGCAAAGCACTACAAGTTGTACAAACTCATCTACGAAAGGTTCTTAGCCTCGCAGATGGCGGAGGCAAAATACGACAGCACGCAGATGGAAATTGTCAACGGCAACTACGTCTTTAAGGCGGCGGGCAAGATGATGAGATTTGCAGGCTATACCGCGGTCTATCAAGATTTCTCGCAGAAAAAAGACGAGGACGACGCGACTTCGTCAAAATTGTTGCCGACGCTGACGGAAGGGGAAGCGTTGCTCGACAAAGGGGTGGAAAAGGAACAGAAATTCACCAAACCCCCGCTTAGATACACCGACGCGTCCCTCGTTAAGACGATGGAAGAAAAGGGGATCGGCAGACCTTCGACGTACGCGACTATCATCTCCAAACTCAGCCAAAAATACGTCAAAAAAGAGAACAAATACATGATACCTACGGAAGTGGCGTATCAGGTCGTCGATATGCTGGCGGGTTGCTTTACCGATATTATGGATATCGGCTTTACGGCGGAGATGGAGACCAAACTCGACGCCATTGAAGAGGGTGGTATCGACTGGCAGAACGTCATAGGTGATTTTTATCCTGGCTTTGAAAGTCAACTAAAAAAAGCCTCCTCTTACGGCGATAAGTTGACGGAGGTCATCTGTGACAAGTGCGGAAAACCGATGATTCGTCGCAACGGTAAATTCGGCAAATATTTGGCTTGCTCTGGGTATCCTACCTGCCATAACATCATCAGTGAAGCGAAAGAGGAGATTTCCGCTATTCGCTGTCCTAAGTGTGGAGAAAATATGGTGGTCAAGAGCGGTAAATTCGGCAAGTTCTTGGCTTGTCCAGGGTATCCCGATTGCAAATGCACCTTACCTATGCCCGAGGACGAGGTGCCCGCGGCGGGCGTCTGTCCCGATTGCGGTGCGGCGACCGTGGCGAGAAAATCCAAGCGCGGCAAGACGTATTATAGTTGTACCTGCTACCCGCAGTGCAAGTTTATGAGTTGGGATATCCCGACGGGCGAGCGCTGTTCTATCTGTGGCGAGCCGATGGTAAGGGTTGGTGCAACCGTCACTTGTAGCAATAAGGATTGCAAAAATTACGTGCCGCCCAAGCGCACGCCGTCTAAGACGAAAAAGACGGTGACAAAACTCAAAGAAGGAGAGACGGCGCCTCCGCCTCTGATGGACGAACCCATCTATTTTGGCTACGGCGACGATTACGAATCGAGCGGTTATGAAGATTGACAAAGGAGTGTGCGTCGTCGGCGGTGGTTTGGCTGGCTGTGAAGCGGCGTATTATCTCGCCCGCCACGGTATCCCCGTGACCCTTATCGAGATGAAACCGAAAAAGCGCACGCCTGCGCACGAGAGCGATAGGCTGGGCGAACTCGTCTGCTCCAACTCCTTAAAGAGCAACGACCCGTACGGGAACGCCTGCGGATTGTTGAAAGAGGAGATGCGTCTGCTTGGCTCGATGATTATCGAGGCGGCGGACAATACGCGCGTGCCTGCGGGCTCTGCGCTCGCGGTGGATAGGGACAAGTTCTCTAAGTATATCGACGATAAAATTCGCAATCATCCGCTGATTAGTGTGGTGGAGGAGGAGTTGCTCGCGTTGCCCGAGGTGAAAGAGGGCGGCGAGGGCTACCTCATGATTGCGACGGGACCTTTGACTGCGGAATCCTTAGCGGAAGATATTCAGGCGAAATTCGGCGGCGCGCTCCATTTTTATGACGCGTCCGCGCCCATCGTGTCGGCGGAAAGTATCGATATGACCTGCGCTTTTACGGCGGACAGATACGGCAAAGGGGAGGGAGACTACGTCAACTGTCCTATGGACAGGGAGACCTATTACGCCTTCGTCGACGCCCTTTTGTCGGCGGAGAAAGCCCACCTGCACGAGTTCGAAAAAGGGGAAATTTTTGAAGGGTGTATGCCGATTGAAGTTATGGCGTCGCGAGGCAAGGACACCTTGAGATTTGGCACGTTAAAGCCCGTAGGACTTTACGACGAGAACGGCAAACGACCGTACGCCGCCTTGCAGATGCGAAAGGAAGACGAGGAGGGGCGTACCTATAACCTCGTGGGATTCCAGACCAACTTAAAATTCGGCGAGCAAAAGCGGGTGTTTTCTATGATCCCTGCGCTCAAAAATGCGGACTATCTTCGCTACGGCGTGATGCATAGGAACACGTATATTCACTCGCCCGATGTTTTGAATAGCGATTTTTCGGTTAAGAATAATACGAACCTGTATTTTATCGGTCAAATCACGGGGGTGGAAGGGTACGTCGAGAGCGCGGCAAGCGGTCTGTTGGCGGCGGTGCACCTCACGGATAAGATTTTGAAAAGGAAGGGGCACGTCTTTGACGAAAGGACGGTGTGTGGGGCGTTGGAAAAGCATATTTCCACCCCGTGCAAGGACTTTCAACCGATGAACGCCAACTACGGCATTATCGCCTCCTTGCCCGATAGGATACGGGATAAAAAGGAACGCTACCGAGCGACTAGCGAGCGCGCTTTGCAGGCGATTGCGGCAGAGGTAGACAAACAAAGGAGTTAATTATGGAATTTCGTGGGACGACCATTTGCGCGGTCAAAAAGGACGGCGTGACGGCAATTGCCGGCGACGGTCAGGTGACGATGGGGGAATCCGTCGTCTTTAAGAATTCGGCGATTAAGGTGCGCCGTATCTACGGGGGCAAGGTCATTTTGGGCTTTGCTGGCTCCGTGACGGACGCGTTTGCGCTCACCGAACGTTTCGAGGGTATGCTCAACAAGTTTTCGGGCAATTTGATGCGTTCGGCGGTAGAACTTGCTCAACTTTGGCGCAACGACAAGGTCGGGAGAAAGTTGGACGCGATGATGATTACCGCGGACGAGAACACCCTGCTCGTTTTGTCGGGCACGGGCGAGGTTATCGAACCCGACGACGGCGTCTGCGCAATCGGTAGCGGCGGCAATTACGCCCTCGCCGCGGCGCGTGCGCTTTTCCAAGAGACGGATTACGACGCGGAGACGATCGCGAAAAAAGCGCTGTATATCGCGTCGCAGATTTGCGTCTACACCAACGACAATATCCGTTGCGAGACGGTAGGCAAGGAGGGAAAGTAAGATGAACTTATCTCCCAAGCAAATCGTAGGGCAATTAGACAAGTATATCATCGGTCAAGACGAGGCGAAAAAAGCGGTGGCAATCGCGTTGAGAAACCGCTATCGCAGGGCGCAACTCCCCGAGGAAATCCGCGAGGAAATCACGCCTAAAAATATCATTATGAAAGGGCCCACGGGGGTAGGTAGGACGGAGATTGCACGCCGCCTTGCTAAACTCGTAAAAGCACCTTTCGTCAAGGTCGAGGCGACCAAATACACCGAGGTCGGCTACGTCGGCAAGGACGTCGAAGGGATGATAAGAGACCTTGCGGAGTGCGCTTATCGACTGGTCAAGACGGAAAAGGAAGAAGAGGTAAAAGCCAAGGCGACGAGGGCGGCGGAAAAACGCGTCCTTGCGGCACTTTACGAGGCGAGAAAGGCGGATAAAGGGGATACCGCGAAAGAGGTATTCGAAAAAGAACTCCGCGACGGCTTGCGCGAGGGTAGGTACGACGGCGTGGTCGTAGAGATGGACGTTGCGGACGTACCGCAACCGATGGAGTTGGTCCCTGGCGGTGCGTCTATTTCGGTCGGCAGCATCTTCGGCGACCTTTTCCAGAATAAGACGAAAAAACGAAAACTCGCCGTCAAAGACGCGATGCAGATTGCGACGGACGAAGAGGCGGCAAAACTCGTCGACGACGACGCGATTAAGGCGGAGGCTATCTATCGCGCGGAGAACGACGGTATCGTGTTTATCGATGAAATCGATAAAATCGCAGGCAAGAACAATCACGGCGGCGCGGACGTATCCCGAGAAGGGGTTCAGCGCGACATTTTGCCCATCGTAGAAGGGAGCACCGTCGTCACCAAATACGGCCCCGTCAAGACGGATTTTATCCTCTTTATCGCGGCAGGTGCATTCCACGTCGCGGCGGTGGAGGATTTGATTCCCGAGTTGCAGGGGCGTTTCCCCGTATCGGTAGGGTTGAAGTCTTTGACGAAGGAAGATTTCGTCAAGATTTTGACGCAGACGGAGAATTCTTTGACCTTCCAGTATGGCAAGTTGCTCAGCGTAGACAACATCAATCTGCAGTTTGATATGGGCGCAATCGAGCGTATCGCGGAGATTGCCGCGGACATCAACGAAACGGGCGAAGATATCGGCGCGAGAAGGTTGCATACGGTGATGGAATATCTCTTAGAGGATATTTCTTTCAATGCAGGCGGCGGCGATTATCCCATGGTCGATCTCGTGATAGACAGACGCTACGTAGACGAGCACCTTGCAAAACTCACGGGCGATAGAAACCTCAAAAAATACGTTTTATAACACGAAAAGGAAAAACTATGATTAACGTACCCAAAGGCACCAAAGACGTTTTGCCCAGCGACTCCTACAAGTGGCAGTACGTCGAAGGCGTGGCGAGAGAACAAGCCAAACTCTACAATTTCAAAGAAATCCGCACCCCCGTATTCGAGCATACGGAACTTTTCCTGCGCGGCGTGGGCGACACGACGGATATCGTCACGAAGGAAATGTATACCTTCAAGGACAAAGGGGATAGGTCTATCACCTTAAAACCCGAGGGCACGGCAGGCGTAGCCCGCTCCTTCGTCGAGAACGGTATGGCAGGCGGCGCGTTGCCAGCGAAGATGTACTATATTATCCCTGCCTTCCGTTACGAGAGACCGCAGGCGGGAAGATTGAGGGAATTCCATCAATTCGGCGTCGAGGTTTTCGGCGCTAGCGGTGCGGAGACGGACGCGGAAGTCATCTCCCTTGCCGACTCCCTTTTGAAGAAATTAGGGGTACAGGTACGCCTTTACATCAATTCTATCGGCTGTCCTACCTGTCGAAAGGCGTACAACGAGGCGCTCAAAGCCTACTTTGCGCCACACCTCGACAACCTCTGCTACGATTGCAAAACCCGCTACGAAAAGAATCCCCTTCGCTTGCTCGATTGCAAGGAAGAGGAGTGTAAAAAAATCAACGCGGGCGCGCCTTCTATTCTCGATCATCTTTGCCCCGATTGTAAGGCGCACTTTGAGAAACTCAAGGCGTACTTAAAAGAGGCGGGGATTGATTACGAAATCAACGACCGTATCGTAAGAGGGCTTGACTATTACACGCGCACGGTATTCGAATTCGTCTCGACGGCGATCGGCGCGCAGGGCACCGTTTGCGGTGGCGGTAGATATGACGGCTTGATCGCGCAACTCGGCGGTGGCAACGTGCCTGGCGTGGGTTTTGCAGTGGGTATCGAAAGGCTACTGATGCTCATTGAAAAGAACGGCGATACTATCGTCGAGGAAAAACCCACGGTATATTTCGTCGGTATGGACGAGGATTGCAGAAAGAAGGCGTTTTCGCTGTGTACCGCGCTCCGCGCGCAAGGCGTTTGGGCAGAGGTCGACCATATGACGAGGTCGGTCAAGGCGCAGTTCAAATACGCGGATAAAATCGGCGCGAAATACGTCGCAGTCTTAGGCGGCAACGAACTGGAAAAGGGCGAGGTCAGCGTCAAAGCAATGGCGACGGGCGAGACGCAATCGGTCGCTTTTGCAGCCCTCAACGCATTTTTTCAAGACAAATAACCAACACTTCTAAAAGGAGGAAAAACGCATGGTAAAACACGTCAATAGTGAACAGTTAGAGGCACTTATTAAGGAGAGCGACTTGCCCGTCGTGTGCGATTTTTGGGCGAGTTGGTGCGGTCCCTGCCGTATGCTGGCGCCCGTCTTCGAGGAAGTCTCGGCAAAATACGACGGCAAAGCCGTCTTCGTCAAAGTCAACGTCGACGAGGAGGAAGCGGCGGCTGTCAAGTACGCCATTTCGTCTATCCCCAACGTGCTCGTTTTCAAAGGCGGCAAGAAGGTGGACGGCAATCTTGGATTCGTACCTGCCCCCGTCCTTGCGGGCTTGGTGGATAGAAATATCTAAAAGAGATTCGTTGCGAGAATGTCGTGAAAAAATTAATTGACAATGGATACGTCCCCCAGAAGTTAGGAACTTTCTGGGGGACGTAGTAATTTTGTATGCAATTAAGAAAGGGGGAATGGGTTAAGTGCAGTCAATCTTTCTTTCTAAAGAGTGACAATATCCTTTTCGTGAGAGGATGTATCAGGCACGACGCCACAAGCGTGGACAATAAGGTCACTAGGGCGTACAGCCAAGGGTTTTGGATGAAGACGTATTTTGATTGAAAGAGGACTAAAAAGAAACCGTGTGTCAGGTAAAGATCTAGCGAGATTTTTCCAAGTGTCCTCGTTAGCAAATTGCGGATAGGCAAAATCTTCAAGATCAAGGCTACAAGCGCGACGAAAACGCAAGCGGAAACGGCTTTTACGACAATCCTCAAAGCCTCGGGCAAAATAGGGAAATTGCCAAAAAGTAAAGTTGCGACAAAGAGTACCAGCGCTATACATAACGAGAGGATATATATCTTTTTTGACGCAAAAAACTCGTCTATGTTGCCTTTATATTTTGCCCAAAGGATGCCTATGATTAAGCAAAAGCAACCTTCGTACCAGGTGCTGTCTAAACGCAAAATCAAGCACAATGCAATGTATAATACGTAAGCAACGCACAGCAATATCAAGCGGATACCGTCTTTTTTAATAAATCGAAAACATAAAAAGAAGAAAATATACCAAAGAAGTATCGATTGAAAATACCAGCCGTAGCGTATCACTGTCCCGCCGAAAAGAAGGGATTGAACGATCGTCTTCCAGTTAAAATCGTCGTATAAGATCCAGTTTTCGACAGTATAGAGTGCAATAAATAATAAGCAAAGAAGATACAACGGAAGGACGCGTCTTAAAAAAATCCTTTCAGGTAATCGTTGCCCTTTTTTTGATACTGGACCATTAACCCATAGCCGGATAGAAAGAAGAAAAGGGCGACTGCCAAATAGCCCAACACGGTAAGAATCCGTCCCACCGTCAATCCAAAAAGGCTTTCGGTCAAAGAGGCGTCTTGCAGGCAAATCCTGCCCCAACAGTGGCAAAGAAAAATGCAAATGGCAAGTATCCCTTTTAAGCAATTGGAGTTGTCTAAACTTAAGTAATCAACGGGAGATTTTTTCTCCGTGTTAACGTCTATCGTCGTTATTTTTTCTTCCATACGTACAGTTTATTAACCTTTTACACACGTTTGATATTGTATATATGCGTACATTTTAACATAACGAAAACGGTTTGTCAATGACAACCGATTAAAAAACACCCGACGGGAGGGACCGTCGGGCGTTTTTATATTTTAGGAGGTGTGTGGTTGAATTAATAGTTCTCTGCGCGCACTTGGAAATAACTTTGAGGATGAGCGCAGACGGGGCACATCTCAGGCGCGTCTTTGCCGACTACGATATGACCGCAGTTGGAGCATTGCCATACCGCGTCGCCGTCCTTGGAGAAGACCATCTTGCCTTTGACGTTGGCAAGCAATTTCTTAT
>JAFVXN010000170.1 GCA_017501125.1 Clostridia bacterium | reverse complement strand
GCGGACGATTTTTTCAAGGCGGTATCCACCGCATACGGCGAAAAGCCTTGCAACCTCGTTTTTACGTGCGAGGGGCTTGATTTTATCGACTCGACGACGCTGGGCACTTTCGTTAAATTGACGAAGATGGCGAAAGCGGACGGCTACACAACGACCCTTCGCGGCTTGCAGGCGAAGGTCAAAAAACTCTTTTTGATTTGCTCGCTCAACACCATTATGGAGATAGACTAAGATGAAGCATTTTTCTATATCTTTGCCCCTCGATAGCGAATTTTTCACGACCGTGCGTTTGACGACGGGCGGTATTTGCGCGATGGCGGATTTTGACGTGGAGAGCACGGAGGATTTTAAGGTCTGCGTGACGGAAAGTTTGCTCATCTTAAAGCGTAGCGGATTTACCTCCGCCCGTATCGGGTATACGCTCGGTCAGCCTCTGCTTTGCGAGGTCGTCGGCGAGGATCGCACGGACGCGCGTGAGGAAGGGGTAGACGACGACATCTCTTTTGCACTCCTGACGGCGTTGCTCGGTGAGGTCGATTATCAAAAGGATACGCAAGGCAGGGTTATCGCCGTAAAATTCAACGGCTAATCAAGAAGGGAAGACGGATGGCGGAAGAGTTAAACGCATTATTTGCGCGCTATAAAGAGACGGGCGATATCAAGATTCGCAACGAGATCGCCGAAAGATATCTCTACATAGCCGAGATTCTCGCGAAGAAATTCGTAGGACGAGGCGTGCCGTACGACGATTTGTATCAAGAGGCGTCGTACGCGCTTTTGCGTGCCGTCGAGAGGTTCGATCTGTCGCAAGGCGTCCAGTTTTCCACTTTCGCTACGCCCACGATCACGGGCGAATTAAAGAACTATTTCCGCGATAAAGTGCGCCTTGTAAAGTTGCCTAGGAAGTTGGCGGAGTTGCACGTGGCGGTCAAAAAATACTGTGAAAAATACGTACAGGACAACGGCGTACAACCGACGGCGACGGAGATTGCAACGGCGCTAAGCGCCAGCGAAGAAGACGTCATCAAGGCGTTGGAAACGGGCGGTACCCTTTCCTTGGATCAGACGGACGACGGCGAAAAAGGACAGTCAAAATCTTTGCTCGACGCCCTGCCGGTAGGCGAGGAAGATTTCGAGCGGGTAGAGACGAGGGAGTCGCTCAGGGTGGCGATGAAAGATTTGTCCGATTTTGATAAAAAATTAATTGCGTACAGGTTCCGCGACAACCTTTCACAGGCGGAGGCGGCGACTAAATTAGGCGTCTCGCAGATGTTCGTCTCCCGTAGCGAACGAAGACTTCTAAAACTGCTCAAAGAGCGGTTGCAGACGGATTAAGGAGGTCGTATGAAGATTTATTCTATCATGGACGCCTTGTCGTTGAGTCGGGCGTTTGCCGATTTTCACGACCATCTATCCGTCCACGGCATAGACGAAAACTGTCTGTTCGATTGTAAACTGGTATTCAGCGAACTTGCCTCCAACGCCGTAAAGCACGCCGACGGTGGCACGATTCGCGTCCACGTCACGGACGGGGAGATCGTAATTACCCTTTTGGGGGAATTTGTCGCTCCTGAAAAAAGCGTTTGTTCGCCCGTGTTAGAGGAGAGCGGCAGGGGGCTGTATTTGATTGACAGCGTATGTAAAAGCCGCACGAACACGGCAGAAGGGTTGCAAGTCGTCTTAATCAAAAGATAAAAAACGCGGTGCTAAAAAGCATCGCGTTTTTACTAACAAAAAAAGAGCCGACTGAAAAGTCGACTCTTTTTGACTTATTTCTTGGTGTAGAAATCGTACATCTTGCCCAGCAATTCGTCGGGAATCAATTCACGGAATTTGCCAAGATAGAGGAATATCTTGCGGAAGAATACGCTGTTGTCTTCTTCGAGTTTGTATTCGGGCACGCCGTCGAACGCACCTTTGGATTTCAAGAAGAACAAGTCGCCGAACGCTAAGCGTTCCTCTTCGGTGAGGGTGAGAAGGAATTCGTCTTTGATTTTGGTCTCTGAAACGGGTTTCGCTTCTTCTTGTGCCTCTTCTTGCTCGTCTTCTTCGTCCAGATCAATCGTTTCGTAAGGCACGCCTTCTACGTAATCTTTTTCTTCTTCCACCGTCTCTTCGGTTTCTTCTACGGGCGTTTCTTCTACTTCCGCCTCTTCTGCGACGATGCTTTCTTCTGCGGGTTCTGCCTCTTCGACGGGAGTTGCCTCCTCAGTTTCTTCAACCTCTTCGACGGCTTCGGCGACGTCTTCGGCATCTTCTGCCGCTTCGACTTCTTCGACGTTTTCAGCGTCAGCCGCTTCTTCGGTTTCGTCCGCCACAGCCTTTGCCTTCTTCAAGAGAATAACGTTGAGGATAGAGAGGGCGACGCTCACCAAAGCGAGTACGGAGATAGCGATGCTGCATACCAGCATACCGCCGATAGGCAATTCGTTCTTAAGCAAGGTAAGAGGGTCGGAGAATACGGCGAAATTGAGGAAGAATACCAACAGTACGATCACCGCACCTGCAAATTGCAAGCCAGCGGATACGATATTGCTAATCGCCAATTTCTCGTGCACGAGGGCGACGATAGACGCTACGATAGCAAGGGCGCCAACCGACATCAAGACGTAGGGTACATAAACGTATACGCCAGCCAATTCCTCGAATTCGGGTTGGAAATGCGCGGAGACGTAGCCGCAAACGACGCTTACGAGCATCGCAAGGAGGAATACGCCTACGCTAAAGCCAGCGTTTTTCGCGTTCCTAATAAAGGAGAGGACAAGACCTATAACGAGGTATACGCCCATCAAAATCAAAGGATAAAGGAGGGCGAGGGGATCCAAGTTAAGACCGACGAAATATTGTGCGGCGATAAAGGAGCCGACGTAGCCGCCGATCGCAAGGAAATCCACCCAAGCGACGAGACGGGTAAAGACGTCTTTGCCAGTCACGATAGCAAGCACGGCGAGGGCAACGGAAGCCACGCACAACAAAGGCATCGCGTACAAAGCGACGGTGTTGAGCGCCATCCAGAAGTCACCTTCTTGCGCAAGTACGGGCAGGAACCCGAAGATTTGGGGGATAGCAATTTCTTCTACGCCACCCGTAAACAAAGCGACGAAGATACCAATAATGGAACCCTCGAACACTTCGTACCCACCTGCTGCGCGGGGCAGGATAACCCCCATGGGGAGCAAGCACAGCACGAGGAAAGGGCAAACTGCCATAATAGCGGCAAGGATGCGGAAAAAGACGTTGGAGCCTTTTTCGGGCGCAGTAGGCTCGTTGGAAGAGGCGATGAATTCTTCGATCTCTTCGTTGGTAGCGGATACTTCGCTGTAAACGTTTTCGCTCATAGGACACTCCTTAAAAGATAATTTATTTATTCACCGCTATGCGGTGAAATGGTTGCATACGTATGCACGCAAGCGCGTGTGACAATATTATATCCAGTATTATAGCACCTTTTTTTTGCCTTGTCAACAAGCGGTGGGTGGAAAATCGCGATTCTTCATTTTTTTAGTGCCCCTATAAAGGGGCAATTTTTGAAAAGGTATTGAATTTCCTGCCGAAATAGACTATAATAAAAAGAGACTTTACGCTGATTCCTTAGAAAAGAGGGAAGGATATGGAATTGTTAAAGAAAACGATATCGGGCTTAGAAAAGGTCGTGGGGAGAAAGATTCAGTACGCGACGGAAGAAAAGGGGCTGAAGACGGAGGGGAAGACGATATTCCACTTCGCTTTTCAAGGTCACAATTACGTGGTGCCGTCGAGGGCGAGGACGAGCAAGCGGTGGCGTTTGCGGCATTGTTGCCTGCCCAGTTGGAGGGGGATTCTCCGCAAAGGAACGCCTTGACTAGGTCGCAATTTTTCCAAAAAATCTTGCAAGGAGAGGGAACCCCATCCCTTATCTATCAATACGAAAGAAAATACGCGCCGTCCACTTGGGCGTTCTTCGTCGTCGTCATCGAGACGGAAAAGTTGGCGGAGGAGGTGGCGACGCTCTCTGCCGAATACGGCGAGAACGGGTTGGACGTAGCCCTGCCTACGGAGGACGGGCGAGTCGTGCTCGTGCGGTTTTCGGATAAAAAGGAAGAAGTTTCCGCACAAAAATACGCGGAGTTTTTGGCACAGTTCATCAAAGAGGAGTTGGGCGTAGACGTACGTTGTGGCGTAGGACCCGTCGTGCAATCGGTGGGCGAGGTGCTCCTTTCCTATCAACAGGCGCTTTCCGCTTTGCATTACAGTGCGACGCTCAAAGACAAGGAGACGGTTTGTTCCTACAAAGATTACGTGCTGATTAAGATGATGGAGGAGTTGCCTGAGGGAAGGTTGCAGAGTTATTTTTCCCTGCTCGCTCTCGGTAGCGTCAAAGAGATATTCGACGACGAGGAAATGGTGGAGACGGCGAAGGAATTTTTGCGCAACAACTTGAACGTCAGCGAGGCGGCGCGCAGTATGTATCTGCACAGGAATACCCTTACCTATAGGCTGGACAAGATAGAGCGCGCGACGGGGCTGAATATCCGCATCTTCTCCCACGCCGCGACTTTCCACCTCTTGTCGCTGCTCTATCCCTTAATCAACGACTGATCGAAAGTAGGAGTGAATATGCAAGAAGAAATCAAGGAGAACGAGGAGAAAGCGACCGAAAACTCGTCCCTGCCCCCCTCAAAAGAGGAGAAAAAGCGCAAAAAGATGTCCAAAGAGACGCGCAACAAGATCGCGACGGGCGTCATCGCTTTGGCGACGGCGGTGACGACCTTCTTCATCGGTATGGGGGTTAGCCCTTTGTTTATGGACGAGGAAATGCGCGCGCTTATGATGATTAAGAATCAAATCCAGCGCGAGTATTATTACGGCGTGACGGACGAACAATTTTACGACACGATATTCGACGCAATCAACAACGATTTGCTCGATCCCTATTCCGCGTATATGACGAGAGAGGAGTATTCCCTCAACTTATCGCAGGCGGACGGCAACCGAGTGGGGTCGGGTATCGTCAGCGACGTTTGGGAGCGCACGGACGGCACGCAAGAGATTTACGTCCGTTTCGTACGCGGTAATTCCCCTGCGGAAAGGGCTGGGTTGGAGCGCGGCGATAGGGTGCTCGCCATAGGCGAGGCGGAAGACGATCTTATCGCGCTGACAAAATACGACGAGTTGAAAGATTTTCTGGGTACACAGTACCCAGGCGACGTTTTTTACGTGCAATACGAAAGGGGCGGCGTGACGGACGTGATTCCATTGAGTACGGCAAGTTTCGTGGAGAATTACGTCTATTATCGCACGGGCGACACCTCGTACGAATTCACGGGCGATACCGCCACGACGTGGACGGAGACGTCTTCGCCGATTGTGGGCTTGCCTGCCGATACGGCGTATATCCGCCTTGCAAAATTCAACGGCGGCGCGGCTGGGCAATTCGGCGTGGCGATGTCGAAATTCAAAGAACAAGGCAAAAAGCATTTAGTGCTCGATTTGCGGGATAACGGCGGCGGCTATATGGATATTTTATGCGAGATAGCCTCCTATTTTTGCAAGGACGGGCAGGGGAATAACCCTACGGTCGCCGTCGCGCGCTATAAAGACGGCAGTCAGGAATATTTCAACGCGTCAAGGAACGTCTTCTACGATTATTTTTCGACGGACTCTAAGATTTACGTGTTGGCAGACGACGGCACGGCGTCGGCAAGCGAGTGTTTGATAGGCGCGATGGTCGATTACGGCGCGCTCTCCACGCAAAATATCTGTTTGACGGAGCGAAACGGCATCGCCAAGACGTACGGGAAAGGGATTATGCAGACGACTTTCACGTTCGGGTTCGGCTACGTGGATGCAATCCGCCTGACGACGGCACAAATTCACTGGCCTAAGTCCGGCACCTGTATTCACGGCGTAGGGCTTACGCCGACGAACGGTTGCGCCGTCACCCCCTTTAACTTTTCCGCCGACGGCGAAGTGTACGGCGGCTTGACCTCGCTGGGTATTCTCTAAAAATCAGCAAAAAAATAACGGGTTATCATAACCCGTTATTTTTTTTTGCTAAAAGATTAGTTTTTTGCGTTTTCGATGGATTTAAGTGCTTTTGCCGCGACGTTTTCAGCCGTAAAGCCGAAGTGGGGGAAGAGGACGCCTGCGGGTGCGGACGCCCCGAAGGAGGTCATGCAGACCATCTCGCCCTTGTCGCCTGCGTACTTGTACCAACTGTAAGGGCAGGACGCCTCTACGCACACACGCGCTTTGATAGCGGCGGGAAGGACGCTTTCTTTATACGCAGCCGATTGCTTTTCGAATTCCTCAAAGCAGGGCATGGATACGACTCTTGCTTTGACGCCTTTATCGGCGAGCAAGGCTTTTGCCTTGATACAGATATCGATTTCGCTACCCGTACCCATAATGATGACGTCGGGCGTGCCGTCGCAATCTTCGAGGACGTAGCCGCCTTTGATTGCCTCTTTGCTGCTGCCTGCGTATTGCGGCAAGCCTTGACGGGAGAGGACGAGGACGGTAGGTTCGTCGCCGCTCATAGCGGATACCCACGCCGCCGCAGTCTCTTTTCCGTCCGCAGGACGGAAGACCTTAAGACCAGGGATAGAACGGAGCATAATCAGTTGTTCTACGGGCTGGTGGGTAGGGCCGTCTTCGCCTACGCCGATGGAGTCGTGCGTCATGATATAGGTGACGGGCAACTTCATAAGCGCGGAAAGGCGCATAGCAGGTTTGCAGTAGTCGGAGAAGACGAAGAAGGTAGCGCAGTACGCTTGGATACCGCCGTGCAATTGCATACCGTTGGCAATCGCCGCCATAGCGTGCTCGCGGATGCCGTAGTGCATATTCCTACCTGCGTAGTTATCGGCGGAGAATTCGCCATATTTGATTTCGTCCGTGTCCTTCATTTGCGAAAGGTTAGAAGGGCCGAGGTCGGCGGAACCACCCATAAGCCCAGGGATTTTTGCCGCCAAAAGGTTGAGGATTTTCGAAGAAGTTTGACGGGTAGCCATCGGCTTGTCGAAGGAATATAACTCCTCTTCCATCGCCTCGAAATCAGGCTTTTCGCCAGCCATTTGTTTTTTGTACGCCGCTGCGAGGTCGGGGTACGCCTTTTCGTATTCGGCAAAGGTCTTTTCCCAAGCCGTGCACGCCGCTTTCCCTGCGTCGGCTGCCTTCTTGCAGTGAGCAAAGACTTCGTCGGGGCACTCGAAAGGAGGATAGGCCCAGCCGAGGTTTTCTTTGGATTTTTGAAGGTTGTCTGCGCCTAAAGGAGCGCCGTGGCATTTTTCGCTGCCTTCCAAGGGAGAGCCGAACCCGATATGGGTATGACATACGATAATGGAAGGCTTATCCGTGCACGCCTTCGCCTTTTCGATGGCGGCGGAGAGGGCGTCTACGTCGTCGGGGCTAGCCACCAAATCCACGTCGAGGACTTGCCAGTTCTGCGCCTCGAATCTTTTTGCCATATCTTCTTTGAAGGTCACGTCGGTGTTGCCTTCGATCGTGATATCGTTGTCGTCGTAAAGGAGAATGAGTTTGCCGAGTTTGTTGATCCCTGCAAAGGAGCAAGCCTCGTACGCGATCCCCTCTTCCAGACACCCGTCGCCGCAGATAGCGTAGGTGTAGTGGTCGACTACGGGGAAACCAGGTTTGTTATACGTTGCCGCAAGGTGCGCTTCCGCGAGCGCCATACCAACGGCGTTGGCGATACCTTGACCCAAAGGTCCCGTCGTCGTCTCGACGCCAGCCGTCTGGCGATATTCGGGGTGGCCAGGCGTTTTGGAACCGAGTTGACGGAAGTTTTTAAGGTCGTCTTGGCTGATGCCGAACCCGTATAAGTGGAATAAAGCATAATTGAGCATTGACCCGTGACCAGCCGAAAGGACGAATCTGTCGCGGTTGTCCCACGCGAGATTGTCGACGTTAAACTTCAAGAAGTTCTGGAAAAGGGTATATCCGATCGGTGCGCAGCCCATAGGCAAGCCAGGGTGACCTGATTTTGCCTTTTCAATGGCTTCGGCAGATAAGATGCGGATTGCGTTGATAGTGGTTTTTTGAACGTTCATGTGTCTCTCCTTGTATGACCGTATAATTTACGCTTTCAAGTAGTTTTCGAAAGCCGTTAAATCCAAAAATGAATATGCCGACAAAAAGTCGTAGAGTTGCTTACAAATAACCTTCACGCCACCGACGGAGTCGCTTTCGACGTTGACGGGCATATTAGGGTCGTGCAAACTCATACGCAGCAGCGCCCAGCCGTCGCCGTGCTCTTTGTCAAAATTGACGCGGAACCCTTCGTGATTATCTTTGGCGGGGATTGCATACGCTTGCTTGCTTATAAAGCAAGCAAATTCGTCAATAACCTGTTTGCCCAGCGTCTTAAAATCGACCCCTTGGACGAACTTGACGCGCAACTCCTTGCCTTCTTTCGCCTCGGGCAAGTCGGCGATCAAATCGGTCAGCCGTTTCCCTTCCTTGCTCGCTTTGGCGAGGGCGATAAGAAGACGGACGATGAGATAGGCGCCGTCGTCGAGGAAGTAGTTCT
>JAFVXN010000169.1 GCA_017501125.1 Clostridia bacterium | reverse complement strand
GGGGTACCGTAGTCGCAGGTAGGAACGTCGCCGATCGTCAATACTGCCTCAGGCAAAATGTATTGGTCAAGGTCGATATCTGCAACGGTGAACGCCGTAGCAACGGGAGGGTGCGCGTGCACGACTGCCGTGACGTCGGGACGTTCACGATATACTCTCATGTGCATCTTGATTTCCGAAGAAGGATTGAGTTTACCTTCCAATTTTTTACCGTCTTTGTCTACCTTGATAATCATATCAGGGGTCAAGGACGCCTTGGAAACACCCGTAGGCGTGCAATAGAATTCGTTATCGCTTACCTTAACGGAGATGTTACCGTCGTTTGCGGCAACGAAACCTTTGATCCAAAGTTTGTGGCCGACTTCGCAAATTTCCTTTTTGATTTCATAGGGAGATTTCATAAGTTTTTCCTTCCTTTTATAATATTTTTTTTTATTTTGACAAATTTTGAGTGTCGAGGGCAATCATATACTCCTCGTTGGTGGGGATAACCACCGTCTTAACCTTCGCGCCTTTTGCGGAGATGTCCGCGACTTCGCCCGAAGGACAGGTTGCGTTGACTTCTTCGTCGATTTCTACGCCCAAGAAAGACATATCTTTACAAATCGCCGCACGCATCGCCCTGTCGTTCTCACCGATGCCCGCCGTAAAGACGAGTGCGTCTACGCCGTTCATTTCCGCGACGTACGAGCCGATGATTTTCTTGGCGTTGTGAATCAAGATGTCAACGGCAAGTTTTGCACGTTTGTTGCCTGCCTTTGCCGCCGCCCAGACGTCTCTGCAATCGCTGGATACGCCGGATACGCCGAGCAAGCCGGACTTACTGTTGAGAATCTTTTCCGTCTCCTCAGGCGTTGCGCCCGTCTTTTTCATAATGTACGTAGGTACGGTAGGATCGAGCGCACCGCTACGCGTGCCCATGGGTACGCCGTCTTGAGGGGTGAAGCCCATCGAGGTGTCGATTGCCTTGCCGCCCACCGTCGCCGTAATGGACGAGCCGTTGCCGAGGTGGCAGGTGATAATCTTCGCGTCTTTGTTGCCGACCATCTCCGCCGCCTTCGCCGCGACGAATCTGTGAGACGTGCCGTGGAACCCGTAGCGACGAATCTTGTACTGTTCGTACAGTTCGTAAGGGATGGGATACACGTACGCTTTTTCTTCCATACTCGAATAGTAGGAGGTATCGAAGACGCCCACGTGGTTGACGTCGGGCATAACCTCTTTGCACGCCTTGAAACCGCTGATAGCGGGAGGACCGTGCAAGGGGTTGAGTTCTACGATGCTTTCAAGATAAGCGATTTCGTCCGCGCCGAGGATAGCGGAGGCACGCAACTTTTCGCCGCCGTGTGCGAATCTGTGCCCTACTGCCGCAATCTCTTTTACCGAGCCGATAACGCCGAGTTTTGCATCCGTCAAAAGGGAGAGGACGCACTCGATTGCCGCGCGGTGGTCGGGGAAGGAAGGCGTCGCCTTGTAATCTTCCCTGCCAGGGACTTTGTGAGTGACTGCACCGTCGATACCGATACGCTCGCAGTTGCCTTTAGCAATCGCGCGGTTTTCCGTCATATCGAACAGTTGATACTTTAATGAGGAACTACCTGCATTTACTACGAGAATTTTCATCGATTAGCCTCTCTTTGCAATGACT
>JAFVXN010000168.1 GCA_017501125.1 Clostridia bacterium | reverse complement strand
TAAGTATGTAGAAAGTTCTTTGGCAGCCGAGTAAGACGTGGGTTCAACTCCCATCACCTCCACCAAAAAAATGAAAGCCCTATTTCGGGGCTTTCTTTTTTTGTATGTTGCGAATATGTGATGGGAGTTGAGGGTGGGAGCCACGAGCGGGAGCGAGTGCTTTGCCGTCGATATTGCCCTACTACAAGAAAGCCTTTGGCAAAGGCGACACTTAATAATTGTCGAGCGGGGCGCGCCGCTAAAGGCGCACGACCATCACCTCCACCAAAAAAAAGCCAAATCGAACCCTTGTGGTTTGGTTTGGTCTTTTTTTGTACGTTGCGACTCCGTGATGGGAGTTGAGGAAATTTTTGTATAAAATATACAAAAGGTATTGCAAAAGAAAATTTTTATGATATAATTTAACTATAAAGTCAGTTCTTTAGGAGGAAATACGATGAAGAAGAAAATTATTCCGCTACTGGCTACGCTGTCCGTCGCATCTTTCGCCTTGGCGCTGTCCGCCTGCTTTCCCTCGAACCCGCCCGACGACGAGTTCCCTCAAATCGACAACGAAGTGGACCTCAACGAATTCACGCCGTCGCCCGACGACGACTATATCGAAGGCGAGACGTATTATACCTCCACCGCTCTCGACCTCGTGACGGATATCCACGGGAACTACACCATTGATAGACCCTTTACCCTCGATAAAGAGGACGAGAACAAGCGCATCTATCACAATATTTATATGTACGAAGAAGATTTCTTCCAAGTATTGTACTACGAGGACGTCAACGCGCTGGGCGAGGTCTACGCGATTATGAGCGACCCGACGGATACGCAATACGCAGAAGTTGAGTATACGCCCGGAGGCTCGCCCTTGCAAATCAACGTCGTACAAAAAGGCGTCTATAATCTCGTCTTGGACATTGAAACTTTCGCCATCGATATGGTCAAGGTCGGGGATATCACGACACCCGTGTACGAAACGGTGAGAAGTTGCGAGTTCTACGTCCACGTGTCCCGCGACAACACCTCCTACACCGAGATGACCTTGGATCCCACGTCCAACGAATACTGCATACAAAAATATATCCCTGCAAACGCCTCTATCGGGTTCTTCAGTGCCTCGCATATGGCGCGCTACAAAACGACGGTGGAATACAGCATGATGGACACCCTCGTCTACTGGAACTCTAACAACACTACCTCTATCCAAGTGCACGTCGGCGGTACTTACAACGTCTATTTCCACGCGAAAACGTACGTCGTACGCCTCGAACTTTGCAACCCCGATACGGCGGAGTATTTCTGCCAAGTCGGTTGGCAACAAGGCAACGTACTTACGCCTGTCGACAGCGCGACCCCTTACTTGTTCGAATACGACTTCGTCGCGCAGGGCACGCCGAGCCGACCTTACGTCGACCTCCCCTCTTTTTATCCTGAACTGGGTATGTCGTACGAGTTGACCTTGATTGACTTGGAGGATTTGGTCGTGGCTGACAGCGTCACGCAAGACGGCACCTATAAACTGACCATCAACCTCAAAGAGTTCACCCTTTCTATCGAAAAAATCGCCTAATCGCAACGGAGAGAATACGATGAAAAAGAAAATTATTTCGCTGATTGCTACGCTATCCGTCGCCGCCAGTGCCCTTGCACTGTCCGCCTGCTTTCCCTCGGACCCGCCTACGATACCCGACTACAACGCCGACGTGGAGGTCGTGTCGCCCGAAGATATCACGCAGGACTCGGAGCACTTCGTCGTGGAGGAGGACACTACCTATTATACCTCCCCTGGATTCTTTATGATGATGGAGGTAAACGGCGCTTTCTTCGAGATGAAATACTTCTCCCTCGACGGCAACAAGCGCGTCTACGACAACTTGTATTTTTACCAAAACGACTACTTTTTTATCGTCACCGACGATTATAGAGACCTCTATGCGTCTTTGGGCGATCCAAGCGATACGCAATACGCCGAGGAAGAAAAAGAACAAGGCTACGATATCCAAATCAATATCAAGCGGGCTGGGATATACAAGGTCGTCTTCGATACGGACACTTTGAAGTTCGATATGGAATACAAAGCGGAAATCACGACCCCGAAGTATTATACCATTAAGAACTGCCAAGTCTATAGTCAAGCCACAGAATGGGTGGATATGAGCGTAAACCCCGACAACGAGGAGGAGTTCGTCATAGAGAACTTCTACGTCGCCGCGGATAAGTTCATCTCCTTCTTCGACCGCACGCACACGAGCAACTATAAGGTCATCTTGGACGAATCTTGCCTCAATACGTACGCCTCTCTCTACAAGGCCATCGTCACCGTAAACGTCGGCGGATACTACGATATCTATATCAACGCCAAGACCTACCTCGTGCGCCTCGTCCTGCGCGATCCCGACACGGCAACTTACAGTTGCGTATACTACGACGGGAGCGAATTTATTACCCTTTCGCCCGTGGACGAAGCCGTGCCCTATATCTTCCGCCAGCGTATCGTCGTGGAGGATAAGTACGACCACGTGCCTAATTTCCACACCACCAAGTTCGAAACCTACGATTTGACGGTGGAGGATAGCGAATTCTTGCTGACGACACAATACGGCCCCGTCTTTAGAAACGTCGGCACGTACGATCTTATCATCAATCTAAAAACCTTTACTATCAGCGTGGAACTTACGCCACAATAATCCATCGAAAAACCGCCCGAAACAGGCGGTTTTTCTTGGCGGTTTTGGTATTATCGCTTGATTTTCCTATTATTATATGGTAGAATAACCTCGTTGTAGCAAAGCAACGATTAACAGGTGGTTATGAATCTCTCTTTTGCTTTTTTTATCAATAGCATACTTTTGGGTGTGGGGCTTGCCATGGACGCCTTCTCCGTCTCTCTTGCCAACGGGCTGAGCGAGCCGTGCATGAAGAAGAAAAAGTCGCTGGGCGTCGCAGGCGTCTTTGCCGCCTTTCAATTCCTGATGCCGATGATCGGCTGGCTAATCGTCGCCACCGCACAACATATCTTCGGGTTCTTGGAAAACGTCATACCTTGGATTGCGCTCGCCCTGCTCCTTATCATCGGCGGTAAAATGCTCCGCGAGGGAATCGAGCACAAAGACGAATACGTCTGCCGTCCCTATCTTACGATTGGCGCACTGCTCGTGCAAGGCGTGGCTACCTCCATCGACGCCCTGTCCGTCGGCTTTACCATCGCCTCCTACAACGTCTTTGAATCACTACTTGCCTGCGGTATTATCGGCGCAGTCACCTTTTTGCTCTGTTTTTGCGGTATACTCATCGGCAAGAAAGTGGGTACCGCCCTCGCAGGGAAAGCAAGCGTCTTCGGCGGTATCATCCTCATCCTAATCGGTCTAGAAATCTTTATCACGAGTTGGCTATAACCAAGCCCCCTACCAACGAAAATTAACGATAAAAAACGCGTCTCCTTTTGGGAAACGCGTTTTTTATCAATGCAAATTATTCCTCGTCTTTGTGTGCAGGCCAGCCGCTATCAAGCGTGCTCTTCTTTGCGTTGAATTCTTCATCGGACATCTTCAATACTTGGATACCAAGCATGATACCTTTCACGATGTTGATAACCGCAACTACGCCGAACGTGATAACGCCGAACAAGATTCTCATCAAACCCGTCTTCGTTCTGCCTTGCATAAAGCAGGGAACGCCGATATGGTTGAAGATAATGCACATTACGCCAAACAAAGTCTTGTTTTCCATAAAACCACCCTCCTATGATAATATTAATCTTATTTTAATGGATTAACGATACCGTGTCAAGTATTTCTATTATATTTTTTTGTAGTTTTTTGACGGCAACAAAGAGATCAACCGTCTTTTAATTCCTTTACCGTGCGAGGCGTCTCGTCGGGCGTCTCAACGTAGGCAAAAATCTCCGCCCTATCTTCGCTGACAAAAATCAAATCCTTACATCCGCCACGGATAAAGCCCTTTTGCGTCGCTGCGTCCAACGCCGTCAATATTTCGTCATAGTACCCTTTTATATTATATACCGCTATCGGCTTGTTATGACGGCAAAGTTGCTTTAACGTTAAAATTTCGAAAAATTCTTCAAACGTGCCGATACCACCCGGGGCGACGATAAAAGCGTCTGCGTTATCTTCCATAATTTGCTTTCGCTCGCGCATCGTCTCAGGTTCGATTACCTCGTCGCATTCGTTGTACAGACGCTCGATGTCTTCGTCGCCGAAAAACTGCGGTACTACCCCCAAAATATATCCGCCTTGGGAGCGCACGCCTCGCGCCGCCGCACCCATCAGCCCGTTGCCACCGCCACCAAAGACAAGCGAGTGCCCTCTTTTGACCATCTCGGCACCCAACGCCTCGACTTTTTCAATATATTCTTTATCTATCGTATGCGACGCCGCGCCGTAAACGCATATCCTCATATCTTCCTCCTCATTCTAAAATGCTCCACTATTTTATCACGCCTTTTAGTATTTGTCAATAGGCAAAGAAAAAACCGTCCTTAGGACGGTTAAGTTCTACGCTCCTTCCGTAGCGTCTTTTGCCGTAGCCGTAGCGAGAGACGCAGCGGTTAACTTTTGTTCCTTTTTAATCAAGGCGTTCTTCAACGCAGTCAACTTGTAATAGTTGTAGCGCAAGACGAACACGGTCGGGATATTGAGGGCAGCGTTGACGAAGACGATCCCGATGCAAAGCATCCACCAGTAGGCGGGAAAGGCGGGGATCAACTGCACGAGGAAAATGAGTGCGCCCGTCACGCAACTGACGATATGCCCCACCTCGCCGTAGCGACTCTCCATCAGGAATCTTTCTACGTACGCCACGCTCCTAGGGTCGTCCAGTTTGTTCTTGCGAAAGCCCGTGAAATGACCTATCTCGGGGACCTTGTCCTTCCATTTTCTTATACGCCACTTTTCGTACGTTTGCTTTTCTTTGCGCGACACGTCGAAAAATTTGCTCTTTTTGGGGTCTGGCATCAATCTTGCCACCGTCGCCGTCAAGCCGTCTACCGCCATAATCAGCGCTACGCCTGCCGTCGTCCACAATAATACGAAAAGAAAATTCTCCGCCAGCGCCAACGTCACGATACCCGCGATAATCAGCATGCACACGGCTATGATTAGTAAATACAATAGCATAACGCCTCACACCTCCGCGTACGTAAGCGGCACGCCGTACACTTCTTCGTATTTTGCCTTGACTAGCGCAAACGCCTCTTCCATCATCTTCGCCGCACCCTCTTTTATCGGCAAACTCTTGTCTGGATATACGGGTGGCAAAATATGGAAGGTATGCCGTTGCAACGGTGCGCCGTCCGGTCCCTTCTTTTCGTCGTCTTTGAGTGAAATAAAGGTCGGCAATACGGGCGCCCCCGCCTTAAAGGCGATACGAAACGCACCGATTTTGTAGGGACGGGGTTTTTTATAGTTCCACCACATCGCTTGTTCGGGATAAATCAAGATGCTCTCACCGCTCCTTAAAAGGGTGTCCGTCGCCGATAAAAACTGCGCCATCGTGCGCTTGTTAGAGGAGAGGGGCAAGGTGTTGCAATGGCGAAAGAAAAAGCCGTAAAGTCCAGGGAAATTGGTATAGTTGCCCTCGCGGATTACTTTGTAAAGGTATTTTTTAGGCAACGCTCTTCTTATACAATGAAAGACGACGTAGTTGTCCATCGGGGAAAAGTGATTGCAAGTCACCACCGCGCCCTCTTGCAGGACGGAAAGGTGCTCCTCCCCCGTCACGCCGTCGATGATAAGTATCCCTTTTTTGATGAGATTCAAAAAATATCTATCCGCCATAAAGTTGGCTATCTTTCTTTTCATCTTGCTGGACGCTTTCTTGCAAAGATAGTCCGTCTTGTCGGGCGTAAGTTCCGGTGCGGGAGGGTCGTCCTCTACGTCGACGTCGAATTTGCCCTCCTTTTCATACTGGGCAATCTTCGTCAAAACCGCCTTTCTATCTTCGGAAAGTCCTTCAAAATCCATACCTGCCACCCTCTTTTACGCTTTTACGTACTTTTTGTAGTAGTTATTTTCGTCGTGCGCCTCTTTAACGCAAAGATCCAACAATCCCTTTTCGCACGCCTTGTCGCGAAGTTTTTTCTCCTCGGTGTAGGCGGAAAGGTCGGCAAGAATCCTGTCGTAATACTCCGTCTTCTTCGCCGTATCCCAGAAAAATTCCTTGTACAAAACGTCCTCGTAATGCCAAGGTTTTAACGTCAAGTTGTAGTGAATAAGTTTGGGCGTCAACGCCTTCTCGCCACCGATCGGCATCTTGTTCCACTCCAACCCCACGTATTTTACCCTGCCTGCGCAAAGCACGTTGAGATAGTCTTGATCTTGCGCGACACGGAATTTGTATTTTTTAAGGAGCGCGCAAAACTCGCCGTAAAAATCGCTGTCACGGAAGGCTTTTAAGTTCATAAGGAGCACGCCCGCGTTGAAATAGTCGGGTGCGTCAATCCCCAGCACCTCTTTCGTATACAATCCAAACTGCGGAATCAACTGCACCGACTCGTCGGGGATAGCGCCTACCAGCGCGTCGCCTAAATCGGTATCAAACAATTCGCTCACGTCCCCCGTCAACACGACGTCGCTGTCGATGTAGAGCGCCTTATCGTACTGAGGAAACATCCCTGCGATAAAAATACGATAATAGGTCGCGCCCGTGTAATAATCGCGCAATTGCAGCGCGTCCTTTACCATCTCGACCTGCGCCGACACGTCGATAAAGTGAATGCGAAAATCCTCTTCTTCGTATTTTTTAATCTTGTCGGTAGCACTCATATCCATCGACGCGTTCATTACGTATATCTCGTACGCGCACGCCCTGCTCGCGTTTTCCTTTAAGGAATGTATCGCCACCGTCAAATAAGGCAAATAATTTTCGTCCGCGGCAAAAAAGATGGGGACGACTTTTTTTTCGTTGGTTGCTAAGGTTTTCATAGTATCTCCTTGCGGCTCGTCGCCGACTTAATATCTTATCCAAAAAAGGCTGTCTGCCCTTTCCATATATTATTTTAAGTCAGTTGCCACCCCTTTTACAACCTATTGATTGTCCTCCTGCCTCCACCGTTAAAAATCGGCACTCTACTGAGAGTAGAGCGAAGTCTATATACGCAATTTTTGCCATATTATGGGCTTTTAGTGCATATATTTGCAATTTTTATGTATTTTTATTAAAATATACGAATTTAGGGAGCCGACGAGTTTTTCGCCAAAAATCCCCCGTTTTAGACAAAAATAGAGGACAAAATTCCTCTATTTTTATCAACTCTACTGTGGGTAGAGGTCGTCTTCGACGTCACAATATGAGGTTGAAAAATGTGGCAGATATTAAAAAAGCGCAGTACAATAAAGTACTGCGCTAAAGTTGTATAATAGGTAAAAGGCGGAGATACGAGCAAGGCAAGGAGAGAAATCTTTTGCGCAAGGCGCGTATCTCCTAACAAACGGCATCTTTTTAGAGGCGAGGCAGACGAGGAGCGCGAGGATAACCTGAGGGAGCGTACTTAGGCGTACGTGAGAGAAGGTTGCCACAGCGCGACGAAGTATCCCGATGCCTATAAGAAGATGACCTGCGAAGTATATACGCCTTAAAAATCAATGAAAAATCCGTCGTAGGTGGCAATATACCCATACTCCCTTTCCGCCTTTTGCAAGTTCTCACTTAAGGGAGCGCTGTTGTGGGAATAGTGCGTGACGGCGTATTTCGTCGCCTTGTCGCACACGCCGTTTTCTTCTAACCACGACTGCAAAAGCCGATTGTCGGGCAAGCCCATATGCCTTGCCGTCTCGCCCCCTTCGTGGAAGAGGAAGGTACAATCGAAAGTGACGAGCCCCACTTTCTTCTTCTTTCCTTGATAATAATCCGCCAAAAACTCGAGCGTCTCCTGTGGCAATCTACCCGTGTCGGTAAGGTGCAAATACCCCTCGTCGCCCTTTTCTACGAGATAGACGAAAGCAGGCGTTTTGCCGTGGTTGGCTTTTAACGGCGTGACGATATAATCTCCCGCGGGGACGGGCGTGAACGCGTTAATTTCCACCATCTGTAAATTCCTTGCGACCTCGCTTTTCAATTCCCGACGAGTGCCCTCGCGAAAGACCTCCACGACCTCTTTACAGCCGTAGATGCAAAGGGGCGCGTCCAAAGGCGTCGCGTACTTGTATCCACGCAAAATAAAGTCCTGCGCGTAAAAATGATCCATGTGGCTATGGGTAATAAATAAGTGTTGCAGACGGCGAAGATCGACGTTGAAGTGGAGACTGTGCGCGTAGGCGTCGGGCGGAAAATCTATCCCCAAATCGTCGTCTATCAAAAACTGGGAACGGGTGTGCAACTCCTTGCCACCCCGTTTTCGCGCCTCCATGCAAGCCGCGCAATCACAAAATATCGCAGGCGCACCTTCCGCTGCCGCTGTGCCTAAATAGGTTATCTTCATTTGTTTTTCTTATCTCCGCTGTCTAAAAGAATCGTGACGGGTCCGTCGTTGTGTTGAGATATCTGCATATCCGCGCCGAATACGCCGAGTTTGACGGGGACGCCGTATCCCTCTAAGCATTTTGCCGTATACAGATACAATTCGTTGGCTCTATCGGGTTTTTCCGCCGCCGTAAAAGAGGGGCGGTTGCCGTGCGAAGTATCACCGTAAAGGGTGAACTGCGAGACGAGCAGGACCTCTTTTTTGACGTCTAGAACGGATAGATTCATCTTACCTTCGTCGTCCTCAAAGATACGCAGCGACGCTATCTTTTTAGCAAGATACTCGCTATCCTTCTCCTCGTCGCCTTGCCCCACGCCTAAAAAGACGGTCAAGCCCCCGTCAATCGCCGATATCAACCTTCCGTCCACGCTAAGCGTCGTCGCCTTCACGCGCTGTACTACTGCTTTCATCTCTGCCCTGCCCCTTGTAAATACGACAAAACGCAGGATTTTCATCCTGCATTTTGCGTTTTTCTTTTTTAATTGCCGATTATACGCGGCTCATATATTCGCCCGTGCGGGTGTCGATACGAATCGTCTCCCCTTCTTCGACGAACATAGGCACTT
>JAFVXN010000167.1 GCA_017501125.1 Clostridia bacterium | reverse complement strand
TGCGATTTTACGGGCGAGAAAAAACGCGACAAATACGACTTATTCGAGGCGCAGGCAGACGAGACTTTGGCGATATACGGCGAGAAATTCGCCACCGTGTTTATGAGAAAAATGGCGGCGTTTTACGTCAAAGGGGAGCGCGGTGCCGCGGCGTATAAGGATAGACTTTTCGCGGCAAAATCCGTCGCGGAGGCGAAGGCGATTGCCAAAGAAATCTGGGGGTAACGCGCAAAAATCTATCAAAGAACGAAAGGGCGATATATTCGCCCTTTTTCTAATATTTACGCGAGGGCGCGCGCGGACGATAAGTTAGACTAAAAAGGGGTAAAAAACCCCTTTTTTTGTGGAAAACTTCGCAAAAAAGAGAAAAATTTTTGTTCAAATACTTTCCTTTTTCCACAAAGTATGGTATAATGGAAAGGAAATAATGTCTATTCCTTTATAAAAGGAATAGCGGTGAAGGAGCAAAGAAAAAATGGCAGAACAAGAATTGACGGAAAACGTAGCAGTGGAAGAGGTTGTTTCCACGATTGAACGGGAGAAAGTCGAAGGGGAATACGGCGCGGAACAGATACAAGTTCTCGACGGGTTGGAGCATATCCGTAAGCGTCCCGGTATGTACATTTCCTCCACCGATGGAAAGGGGTTGCATCACCTCGTACACGAGGTCGTGGACAACTCTATCGACGAGGCGCTTGCAGGGTACTGTACGCACATCGAAGTCACCCTCAATCAAGACGGCAGTTGTACGGTACAAGACAACGGGCGCGGTATCCCGACGGGCATTCACCCGAAGGAAGGGATCTCTACGCTGGAGGTCGTCTTTACCAAGGTCAACGCAGGCGGTAAGTTCGGCGGCGACAGCGGTTATAAGGTGTCGTCCGGTTTGCACGGCGTCGGCGTGAAGGCGGTCAACGCATTGTCGGAGTGGTTGGACGCGGAAGTCTACCAGAACGGCAATATTTACAAGCAGACGTACAACCGTGGCGTACCGCAAAGGGACGTGACGATCGTGGGCGAAACGGATCTTACGGGTACGAAAGTCACCTTTATGCCCGACGCGGATATTTTCGAGACGACGGTCTTCGTCTACGATACCTTGAAGGGTAGATTGCGTGAACTTGCCTACCTCAACAAGGGGCTTCGTATCACGCTCGAGGACACGCGCGCGGGTCAAGAAAGAAAAGATAGTTTTTGCTACGAGGGCGGTATTCGTTCCTTCGTCGAGGAACTTAATAAGAACCGTGACGAGTTGCTTTTCCCTACGCCCGTATATTTTGAAGAAAAGGACGGGGACACCGTCTGCGAAGTGGCAATCCAGTACAACGACAGTTATAACGAAGTCATCTACAGTTATGCCAACAACGTCAACACGATCGACGGCGGTACGCACGTAGAAGGCTTGAAGATGGCGCTCACCAAAGTCATCAACGAGGCGGGCAGAAAACACAACATCTTAAAAGACAGCGACAAACTGACGGGCGAGGACGTGCGTGAAGGCATCACGGCGGTCGTGTCCGTAAAACTCACCAACGCGCAATTCGAGTCGCAGACGAAAGACAAACTCAACAACTCTTTCATCCGCGCCTTCGTCAATAAGTGCGTCAGCGAACACGTCGCTACTTTCTTGGAAGAAAATCCTTCCGTGGCAAAGGAACTCGTCCTTCGCTGTATCACCGCACAAAAAGCGCGTGACGCGGCAAGGAGCGCGAGAGAACTCACGAGGAGAAAGGGCGTGCTGGAAAGCAGCGCACTCCCTGGCAAACTCGCCGATTGCGCCGATAAGCGTAGTGAACTTTGCGAAATCTATATCGTCGAGGGTGACTCGGCAGGCGGTACGGCAAAGACGGGCAGAGACAGACGTTTCCAAGCGATCCTGCCCCTTAGAGGTAAGATTCTCAACGTCGAAAAAGTGCGCCTTAATCGCGTGCTTGAGAACGAGGAAATCAAATCCATGATTACGGCGTTCGGTTGCGGGATTTTGGACGATTTCGACGAGAGCAAGTTGAGATACGACCGTATCATCTCCATGACGGATGCCGACGTCGACGGTGCGCACATTCGTATCCTTTTGTACACCTTCCTGTTCCGTTATATGCGTCCGCTTATCGAACACGGCCACGTATACGCGGCAAAGCCTCCCCTCTATAAGGCGAGCCACAAGGTGGGCGGCAAGGAAGTGGTCGACTACTTGTACAGCGAAGAAGAGAAACTCGAATACGATAAGAACGCTACGACGAAGATAGAGTATCAACGCTACAAAGGCTTGGGCGAAATGAGTAAAGAGCAACTTTGGGATACGACGATGAATCCCGAGACGAGAACTCTTATCCGCGTCACGATGAAAGACGCCGCCGAGGCGGACCAAATGTTCACGATGCTGATGGGTGAGAACCCCGAACTGAGAAGAAAGTTTATCGAAGAGAACGCTTTTCTTGTCACCGATTTGGATATTTAAGGGAGAGATAAAAATGGCTAAAAAAGAAACGAGTCCGGAATTAACGGAAGAATTTAAAAAGAGCCTTGCGATGACCAAAATGTTGGATATCGAGGTGGACGACGAATTGAAACGCTCGTTCATCGCGTACGCCATGGCGGTCAACAAATCGCGTGCTATCCCCGACGTGCGCGACGGCTTAAAGCCCGTCCATAGAAGAATTTTGTATTCCATGCACGAGATGGGTCTTTACAACGACAAAGCCTTCAAAAAATGCGCCCGTATCGTCGGTGACTGTATGGGTAAGTATCACCCTCACGGCGACTCCTCCGTGTACGACGCGTTGGTGCGTTTGGCGCAGGATTTCACCATTTCCTTCCCCTTGGTAGACGGGCACGGCAACTTTGGTTCCGTCGACGGCGACGGGGCGGCGGCAATGCGTTATACGGAAGCCCGCTTGACCAAACTTGCCGCAGAGATGCTCAAAGATTTGGACAAGGAAACGGTTGATTTTATCCCCAACTTCGACGGCAGCGAAGAAGAGCCCGTTGTCCTCCCTGCGCGTTATCCCAACTTGCTCGTCAACGGTGCGGACGGTATCGCAGTCGGTATGGCGACGAATATCCCTCCTCACAACCTCGCAGAAGTCGTAGACGGCACGATTGCCCTCATCGACAACCCCGAGATTACGGTAGAGGAATTGATGGAATATATCCCCGCGCCCGACTTCCCCACGGGTGGTATCCTGATGGGTAGGAGCGGTATTAAAAAGGCGTACCAGACGGGTCAAGGCAACCTCGTGATCCGCTCGAAATGCGACATTGAGGAATACGGCACGGGTGGCAACGTTCGCTCCCGTATTATCGTGACGGAGATCCCTTATCAGGTCAACAAAGCGAAACTCATCGAGACGATTGCGGACATGGTCAAGGATAAGCGTATCGAAGGGATCGCCGATATCCGCGACGAGTCGGATAGAGACGGTATGCGTATCGTCATTGAGTGTAAGAAAGACGCCAACGCACAGGTCGTCCTCAACACCTTGTACAAGAAGACGAAATTGCAGACCTCCGACGGTATCATCTTGCTCGCGCTCGTAGAAAACGGCACCGAGCCTAAGACGCTTAATCTCCTCGAAATTTTGCAATACTATCTCAAACATCAAAAGGAAGTCATCGTCCGTCGTACCAGATTTGACCTCAACAAAACGGCGGAAAGGGCACACATCATCGAAGGGCTCGTTTTGGCGCTTGCCAACGTCGACGCAGTTATCCAGATTATCAAGCAATCCAAGGATAAGGCGACGGCAATCGAGGGCTTGACGACGGCGTTCGTCCTCGACGAAAAACAAGCCAACGCGATCCTCGAAATGCGTCTGCAACGTCTCACCGCTTTGGAAGTGGAGAAATTGCAAGAAGAACTCAACAACCTGCATATGCAGATTGAAGACCTCAAGGATATCCTCGCCCACGAGAGCAGGGTAATGCAAATTATCCGTGACGACTTGACGGAGATTAAAGGCAAGTACCCTTCGCCGAGGAAGACGGAGATTTCCGTCGATTACGGCTCCATCGACGACGAAGATTTGATTCCCAGAGAGGACGTCGTCATCTCCCTCACGCACGGTGGCTACATCAAGCGTTTGCCCGTGGCGGAATACAAAGCGCAAGGGCGCGGCGGCGTAGGTTTGACGGCGCATAGACCCAAGGAAGAGGATTACGTCGAGAAGATGTTCGTGTCCAGCACGCACGATCCTATCCTTCTCTTCTCGTCCAAGGGTAAGGTGTACTCGATTAAGGGCTACGAAATCCCTGAGGCGAATCGTACGGCAAGGGGCAGGGCAGTCGTCAATATCGTGCAACTGGAAGCAGGTGAGAAGATTCAGACGGTATTGCCCGTCAAAGAGGACGGCGTAGGGTATCTTATTATGGCTACCCAGAACGGTCTTATTAAGAAGACGGCAACCAGCGAATTCTCGCGTATCGCAAGGAACGGTAAGATTGCCATCAACCTCTTGGACGAGGATAGGCTAATCTCCGTGCAGTTCGCAACGGGCGAAGACGAAATTCTCGTCGCCAGCCGCAGCGGTAAGTGTATCCACTTCAGCGAAAAAGACGTCCGTCCCACGGGTCGTGGCACGCAAGGCGTCAAGGCAATCGATTTGAACGAAGGCGACGTGCTCGTCGATATGCTCGTCGTCGATAAGGCGAAGGACATCTTCACCCTCACCTCGCTCGGCTACGGTAAGCGCTCCTCCATCGAGGACTACCGCTTGCAGAACCGTGGCGGTAAGGGTATCAAGGCAGGCGTATTTAACGACGTGACGGGTGAACTCGTCAATATGAAACAAGTCGACGACAACGACGATATTATGATTATCACGACGGGCGGTACGATTATCCGTATGCACGCAGACACCATCTCCAAGATCGGCCGTACGACGCGTGGTGTGAGAGTGATGAACGTTAAAGGCAGTCTCGTATCGACGGTAGACGTCACGGAAAGAGACGATGAAGCGGAGACGCAGGTGCCCGAGGAGACGGCGGCGGATCTTTCCCCCGAAGACTTGGCGGCAACTTCCGACGAGTAATTAAAAGATATAAAAGCGGTGCAGTAATTGCTGCACCGCTTTTGCATAGGTAAGAAGTAATAGGGAAAAGTGAATAAGTGCGGCGGAAATTAAAAATTTTTCCACCATTATGCACTTTGCATTATGTATTACACATTAAAAAACCCTCTCCTAAAAGGAAAGGGTTTTTTGTTCGTTAGTCTTCTGCAGGGTTGAACATATCGAAGAATCGTATGAGCACCGCGGAGATCGGGATTGCCGCCTGCACCAAGATGATGAGCAAGAGGTATTGTGGCAATTGTAGTTCGATATTCGGCCAGTTGTCGATGACCAAGTTCTTCCACTCGAAGGTGCCGAGTTTGAGCGGGATATCAAAATGTAATACCACCAAACAAACGACGATTAATACTGCAACGGAGAGGAATAGTGCCGCGCGCACGGAGTTGAAGGGCTGACAAATTCGATACAGCATTACGAGACCCGTAAAGGTCAACGTCAACACCAGCGTCGCGCTGTAAATATTGGTTGTCGCGATTTTTGTTTCGCCGTCAACGACTACCTCTTCTAGGAATCCGAAGGACCAGCCTAAATCAGTTTTGCTGATAATAAAGACGGACAAAAGGCAGATTGCCATCGTGAACGCGCCTGGTAGCGCACGGCTGACGACGTAGGGGATAAATTTCCCTTTGACGCGCGCCGTGTTCGGTTGCAAAGACAACACGAAGGAGGGGAGGGCAGAGATGAG
>JAFVXN010000012.1 GCA_017501125.1 Clostridia bacterium | reverse complement strand
CTCCTTCTCCTTTAAGTACGACGCGAATATTGCAGAATCCTTCTTCACCGTCAAGATGTCTTTGAATCGTGACGTCAACGGCGGCAAGGGCGAAGCAACGGTCACCAAGATTAAAGATCAAATTATGATTTCGGTGCCCGAATTCGTTAAAAACAACATGCCCAAGCCCTCCGGCTACGTCGGTACCAACTGTTTCACGACGGATTTGACGACGGCGATTACGCAGACCAACCAAGAAGATGCGAAGACGGAGACGATCCAAATGGCAGTCATCTTCGGTGCGATCGCACTCATCGTTGCGGTGGTTATCGTCATTGCATTGTATATGTCCGACAAGCGTCTTAGAGACGTCGAAATTATCACGAAAACTTTCAACCTGCCCGTCCTTGGCATCATCCCTGCTATTGATGAAAAAGCATTGAAAAAAGGGGATAACGAAGACAACGGCAAAGGAGGCAAGGTATGAAACTGACGACGAAATTGTTCAACGTAATGGGCAACAGACGCAGAGCGAAGATGCAAAGCGGAAAGGGCAGGAGCCATAGACGTGGCGAATACGTGCTGGGCAAAAACAGCCCCTTCGAACTGACGGAAGCCTTCCGTAATTTGAAGGCGACCCTGTCCGTATCGGTGCCTAAAAAAGAAGAAGGCGGCGTTGCCATTATGGTGACCTCCTCCTACCCCGAAGAAGGCAAGACGACGACGGCGGTAAACCTTTCCGTTATGTTCTCGCAGTCCAACGCAAAGGTCGTGCTCATCGACGCGGATATCCGTAAAGGGCGCGTCGCGAAGTATTTCGGCAATAAGAGTGCCCCTGGTCTTAGCGACTACCTTTCGGGTAGAGAAACGCTGGAGAACGTGACCAACAGGGCGCACGCAGACGCAGGTGATTTCGATTATATCGCTTGCGGTACCCGCTCCCCTAAGCCTTACGAACTTTTGGAAAGCGAGACGATGAAAGGGCTTATCGACGAATTGCGTAGCAAATACGACTACGTCATCATTGATACCCCGCCCGTGCTTATGGTATCCGACGCTTTGGCGCTCGCGCCCGCGACGGACGGCACGGTTATCGTATGCCGCCACATGGAGTCCTACGTCTCCGATATCGCGCGCACCCTCAACTCCTTGACCTTCGTCAAAGCCAACGTCCTCGGCGTTGTCGTCAACAGTTATAACGACAACGTGAAGAAGGGCTACGGCTACGGTGGCTACAAGAAGTATCACTACTACTCCCGTTACGGCTACAAGTACGGCTACAAGTACGAGTACGGCTCCACCAACCCCGAAGATACGGGCAAGGAAGAAACGGAAGAGGCTGAAGAAAAGCAGGAAACCAACGAGTAATCTAGCGGATAAAAAAACGCCTTGCTACGGCAAGGCGTTTTTCATAAAAGTTCACTTTTCCCGTTTAGCAAAAGCAAAAATCGGGTAAAAATAAACATATGGAAAATCACGACAAGAAAAACGAAATAAGAACCAATCTTTTACCAGTGATTCCCCTTCGGGGAAAAGTCGCCTTCCCGCACGTTGCCACGGGCTTTGACGTCGGCAGGGAAATGACGATAAAGGCGATCGAAAGAGCAGGCGAGAACGGCGACAAACTCGTCTTTATTTGCACGCAAAAAGACGTGGAACAAGACGATATCACGGCGGCGGATTTGTATACCGCAGGCACGGTGTCTAGGATCAAGCAAATTTCCCGTCAGCCGAGCGGTAGTATCCGCGTCCTCGCCGAAGGGCTCTATCGTGCGCGCGCACGCGTCATACAACAAAAAGACGGCTGTTTTCAGGCGGTCGTTGACGAGGTGCCCACCCGTCGTGGTGACGAGGTGCTCGTACAAGCGTACCTCCGCACCGCCGACGCGCTGATAGGCGACGTCCTTGGCGAAGGTGGCAAAATTAGCAAGGAAACGGCGCAAAAACTGGAACTTATCACGGACGCGGAGCAATACGTCGACACCGCGACGTCCGCTATGCGCGTCCGCGTGGATATCAAACAAAAGATTTTGGAAGAAGAAAGATTGCTCGAGCGATTAAAATTGTTGGAGCGATGTCTCAACGACGAGTTGGAAATTTCGCGTGTGGAGCGTAAGATTTCCAGCAAAGTGCGCCAGAGTATCGACAAATCGCAAAAGGAATATTACCTGCGCGAGCAACTCAAAGCCATTCACGAGGAATTGGGCGACGAGGGGGCTGAGGCGGAGGAATACCGCGAAAAATTGCGCGCAAAAGGTCTGCCTGAGAGCGTACTGGAAAAGTGCCTAAAAGAAGTGGATCGTATGCAAAAAATGCCCTCGTCCGCGCCCGAATACACCGTGATTGCAGGATATCTCGATCAGGTGTTGGAGTTGCCTTGGACGGAGGAAACGAAGGATACGGAAAACCTTGCAGACTGCGTCGCTATCCTCGACGCCGACCACTACGGCCTTGAAAAAATCAAGGAGCGCATCACGGAATACCTCGCCGTCCTCAAACTGACGGGGGAACTGAAAGCCCCTATTTTGTGTTTTGTCGGCCCCCCTGGTGTGGGCAAAACGAGTATTCCGCGTTCGGTGGCGCGTGCTTTGGATAGAAAATTCGTGCGGATGAGCCTCGGCGGCGTCAAGGACGAAGCGGAGATAAGAGGACATCGTCGCACCTATATCGGGTCTATGCCTGGGCGTATTCTCTACGCGATGAAGACGGCGGGCAGTATCAACCCCGTCCTCTTGCTGGACGAGATTGACAAGGTGTCGTCGGATATGCGCGGCGACCCTGCCTCCGCCCTTTTGGAAGTGCTCGACCCCGAACAAAACGCGACCTTCCGCGACAGATATTTAGAGGTGCCGTACGACCTTAGCAAGGTGCTGTTCATCACGACGGCGAACACGCTGGATACTATTCCTGCGCCCTTGCGCGATAGAATGGAGATTATCGAGGTGTCTGGGTATACGCTGGAAGAAAAGACGGAGATCGCCAAGAACTATCTCGTACCCAAACAGCGCGCCGCCAACGGCTTGACGGAGGGCAAAATCCTCTTTACCGACGAGGGGATTCGTGCCGTCGTCGAGGGGTATACGCTGGAGGCGGGCGTGCGAAATCTCGAAAGGGAAATCGGCACGATTTGCAGAAAGGTCGCCGTCAAATACGCGGACAACAAGCGTATGCGCAAGGTGACGGTGGACGAAAAGAAGGTAAAAGAGTTGCTCGGAGCGGCAAGATACGAAAAGGACGAGAGCCTGTCCACCCCTCAGGTGGGTGCGGTTAACGGACTTGCGTGGACGGCGTATGGTGGCACGACGCTGACGGTAGAGGCGACGGCGTACAAGGGCAAAGGCGAGATCAAACTGACGGGGAAACTCGGTGACGTCATGAAGGAATCGGCGCACGCCGCCATCACCTATCTTCGCGCCAACGCGAAAAAATACGGAATCGACGAGGAGAAATTCTCCACTACGGATATTCACGTGCACGTACCGGAAGGGGCGACGCCCAAAGACGGGCCCAGCGCAGGGATTACGATTGCGACGGCGATTTTGTCCGTCTACACGGAAAAACCCGTGCGCACGGACGTGGCGATGACGGGCGAGATTACCTTGCGCGGGAAGGTGCTACCCATCGGTGGCTTAAAGGAAAAAGCCTTAGCCGCAAGACGGGTTGGCATCAAAGAAGTCGTTATCCCTAAGGCCAACAAGAAGGATTTACAAAAGTTGCCGAAAGACGCTTTGGAGGAGTTGCACTTTATCCCCGTGGCGGACGTTGACGAGGTCTTCAAGGTCGCCATAAAAGGCTAAAAAGAGCAAAAGGAGCATACCGTGTACGAAACGAAAGACAAATTGACGATAAAAAACGCCGAATTTATCACGTCGGCGGCAAAGAAGGAGCAATTTATCCGTCCCGACAAACCGATGATCGCCGTATGCGGAAAATCCAACGTCGGGAAAAGTTCCTTTATCAATATGCTAGCAAACAGAAAAAAACTGGCGAAGACGAGTAGTGAGCCTGGGCGTACCCGACTCGTCAATTACTTTGATTTCGGTCAGTTTATCTTGGCGGATTTGCCAGGGTACGGGTTTGCGAAGGTGTCCAAGGCGGAAAAGGAGAAATGGGCAAAGACGCTGTCCGCCTTCTTTGAAAAGAAGGAGGATATCTCGCACGTGCTGATGCTGGTGGATTGTCGCCACGACCCCACCGCCGACGACGTGCAGATGATAGAGTTTTTGAACTATCACGTTATCCCCTTCACCATCGTCTTGACCAAGGCGGATAAGTTGTCCAAGATGCAACTTTCCAAGCACGTCAAGGGGATAGCGGCGGACCTCTATTTGGGGGAAGGGAATTTGATTGCGACTAGCGCGGAGACGGCGTACGGCAAGGATAAGGTTTTGGAAAAAATCGCACACGTCATCGACCTTTTCCAAAGCGGCGCGCTCCAAGACGAGGGCGAGCAAGAAGAAACGGATATATAAGGAGTGTCTATGCACGAATTTTTGAGCACGGGTTGGGGACTGGCGATATTTATCGCCTTTGACGTAATAGCGGCGTTCGCCGTGGTAGCAATCGGCTATCGCCTACTTTTCAAAAGGCTGTTCGATATTCTCTTTTCGGCGATTGCATTGATTTTTACTGCCCCTGCGTTCTTGTGGGTGTACGTAAAATACCGCACCTATAAAAAGGGCGGTGGCGAGGTGGACGGATTTTTGCGCGTCGACCCCGCCGTAGGGAAAAAGGGTGAGACGGTCAAGATGACCACCTTCCAGACTAAGAGGGCAGACGGCGAAGTCGCAGGCGAATACGGAAAAGGGCTTGAGGAGCGCGCTTTGCGCACACTCCCCCGCCTAATCGACGTTTTTTGGGGGCGCGCATCCTTCGTGGGCGTTGCACCCGTTTGCTTTGAGGATGCGGCGTTCTTAGACGACGCGCAGGAAGGCAGATACGCGGCGAGGATCGGCTTGATTTCGCCGCTGAAAGAGGCGCAAAAGAGCGGCAAACCCGAGGCGTGGTTGGAGGCGGAGACAGAGTACGCGCAAGGCTATACGCTGTTTACCGACACGCGCGTCTTCTTTGGCTGGTTGCTCTCCAAGATTCGCGCCGAAAAGGCGCCTGCCACCACCCTCTCGTATGCAAAATCCTTGCAAGAAAGAGGGATTATCACGAAGGAAGAATACGACAGCGTGTTAGAAAGCGCGGCGGACGAAGCAAAGGAATTCTACGCCACTCAAAAACCGACGCGTAAATAATTTGAAGAGAAAAGCCCCCGCTTACGGCGGGGCTTTTGCTGATGCTTATCGTATCCGTACAACTTGCTGGGCTTATCGTCGAAGTGAAAGTGGCAAAGAAAAAATGAAATGAATTGTTTGAAACAAGAGCGCAATAAATCTTAAAAAATGTAAAAAACCACCCCTACGGGGTGGTTTTAATTTTACGTTTTAGGCGATTTCTTTATAGATAAGTTTGGGGGCTTCGCCGTCCGTCAAGCACGCCTTGGTGACGACGACCTCGACGACGTTTTCTTCGTCGGGTATCTTGTACATAACCTCCGTCATCACCCCTTCGATGATGGTACGAAGTCCGCGCGCGCCCGTCTTTAAGCGGATTGCCGTCTGCGCGATTTCTCTTACGGCGTCTTCCTCGACGGTCAGTTTTACGCCGTCGTAGCCGACGAGTTTTTGGTATTGCTTGATGATAGCGTTCTTAGGTTCCGTCAAGATTTTCACGAGCGCGTCTTCGCCGAGTGGCTCTAAACTGACGGTGATGGGAAGTCTCCCCACG
>JAFVXN010000166.1 GCA_017501125.1 Clostridia bacterium | reverse complement strand
GGCGACAAGGCGTACGAAGCAATCGAAAAGGTGGTAAAAGACGTCAAATCGGCGGGCATTACTGACGACGAATTTACGAGAGGGATTGCACAGATCAAGTCCTCGTTGCTCTTTTCTCAAGAAAACACTTCGTCGCAAATGCTCACGTACGGCAAATATATGCTTTTCAACGATGAACTTTTTGATTTTGAGAAGAAGATTGATAAAATTGATTCTTTGAAAAAATCAGACGTTATGGCGGCAATTGAAAAGACGTTTGACGAGTCCAAGAAAGCGGTAGCGGCAGTCGGTGCGATTGATAAACCTTTTGCTTTATGAAAGAAAGGACGGTAAAAATGGGCTTTCCGCCCGTGTATGACGAAAAAAGCGAAGTGTTGATTTTGGGCAGTTTTCCGTCGGTAAAAAGTAGGGAAATTTCCTTTTATTACGGCAATAAGCAAAACAGGTTCTGGGCAACCGTTTGTGGCTTTTTTGGAGAGGAGATCCCCGAAAGCGTAGAGGAAAAGAAGGATTTTCTTCATAGAAGAAAGATTGCGCTGTGGGATATGGTGACGGAGTGCGAGATCGTTGGCTCGGCTGATGCATCCATTGAAAATGCAAGAACGGCGGATTTGACGAGCATTTTCAATGTTTGCAAATTAAAAAAGATACTTTTAAACGGTGCGCTTGCCTACGATTTATTTATTAATTCGTATTCGGATTGTAAAATCCCTTACGTCAAAATGTCGTCGACAAGTCCGGCTAATCCCCGATTTTCTAAAGAAAAATGGTGGGAAGAATTAAAAATATTAAAAAATAATGAGGATGTCCTCAAAAAATAAGGTAGAAAAATATGGATATTTTACAAACGCTGAAAGAAGAATTTAAACTTACGCAAACGCATACGCAAAATATCGTCAATTTGATTGACGAGGGCAATACGATTCCCTTTATTGCTCGTTATCGTAAAGAGATGACGGGAGATTGTGACGATCAAATTTTGCGTGAATTATTTGATAGATTGACCTATCTTCGCAACCTCGAAAAGAGAAAGGAAGAGGTGGCAACGGCTATCCAAAATCAGGGCAAGATGACGGAGGAGATAACGGTTGCGTTGCAAAACGCTGTGACGATGACGGAGGTAGAAGATATCTATCGTCCTTATAAGCAAAAGAGAAAGACGCGTGCTTCGGTGGCAATTGCGAAAGGATTACAGCCGTTTGCGGAGGCTATTTTAGCGCAAGAGGCTACTTTTGACGTGCAAAAAGAAGCGGAAAAATATCTCAACGACGACGTAAAGACGATAAAAGAGGCCATCGACGGCGCGCAAGATATTATCGCGGAAATCATTGCGGACGATGCAGCGACTCGCAAAAAGTTGCGCAATTTCTTCTTTAATCACGGTGAACTTACCTCTTCTTACGCAAAAGGGAAAGAGGACGCGGACGAGAAAAAGACGTACGGTATGTATGCGGAATACTGCGAACCTGTTTCTGAAGTCAAAAATCACCGCATTTTGGCGTTGAATAGAGGCGAAAAAGAAGAGTTCTTAAAAGTACAAATTTCCGTCAATGAGGAGGTAGCAAAACGTATCGCTGGTGCGGCTTTCGTCAAAAACGGCGGAGAAAGTTCCGTAATCGTGCGCCAAGCGGCAGAGGACGGATACGTTAGATTGATTGCGCCCTCCGTTGAAAGAGAAGTCCGTGCGGAACTTTTTGAAAAGGCAAGTGAGGCGGCAATCAAAATGTTTGAAGTTAATTTGAAACCTCTTTTGATGCAACCGCCGTTGAAAGATAAAATCGTACTTGGCTGGGACCCTGGTATCCGTACGGGCTGTAAAATTTGCGTCGTGGACGGCACGGGAAAATACTTAGCGAAAGCAGTCGTCTTTGCGACGTTTGATAACGCAGAAAAACAGCGTGAAGCAAAAATAATTCTTAAAAACTTAATTGCCAAGTACGGCGTAGAAGTTATTTCTTGCGGCAACGGTACGGCTAGTAAGGAAAGTGAAATTTTTATAGTAGATCTTATCAAGGAAGTTAAGGCGGAAACGGGGCGTGAAGTGGCTTACGTGATCGTCAACGAGTCGGGCGCGTCTATCTACTCGGCTAGTCCTTTGGCCGCGGAAGAATTCCCTGATTTAGACCCGACGGTAAGAAGTTCCATTTCTATCGCCCGCCGTTTGCAAGATCCTCTTGCGGAACTTATCAAAATTGATCCGAAGTCCATAGGTGTAGGGCAATATCAACACGATATGAACCAGAAACGCTTAGACGAAGCCTTGACGGGCGTTCTTGAGGGTTGCGTCAACAGCGTCGGCGTCGATTTGAATACGGCAAGTGCTTCGCTTTTGACTTATATCGCAGGCTTAAACGCTGGCGTTGCGAAGAATATCGTTGCGTATAGAGAAGCAAACGGAAAGTTTAAAAATAGAAAGCAACTTTTGAAAGTCCCTAAACTTGGCGAAAAGGCGTATACACAATGTGCAGGGTTCTTGCGTATTGACGGCGGTGACAATATTTTGGACAATACCGCAGTACATCCAGAAAGTTATGAAAAGGCGGAGAAACTTTTGGAACTGTTTGCTTATACGAAAGAAGACGTAAAAGCGCGCAAAATCGACGGTTTAAAGGGCAAAGTTGCTGCGTATGGAGAAGATCGTGCCGCCAAGGAAACGGGCTTGGATAAGGCGACTTTACGCGACGTGGTGACCGAACTTATGAAACCTGGCCGTGATATTCGTGAGGGCTTACCCGCGCCCGAACTGAGAAAAGACGTCATGAGCATGGAGGACTTAAAAGTCGGCATGGAACTTACGGGTACGGTACGAAACGTCATCGATTTTGGTGCTTTTGTCGATATCGGCGTGCACCAAGACGGTTTAGTGCACATTTCGCAAATCACTAATAAGTACATCAAGCATCCTAGCGAAGTCTTAAAAGTCGGGCAAGTAGTAAAAGTCTGGATAAAAGAAGTGGACGTCAAGAAAAAGCGTATCGGGCTTACGATGAAAGGGAAACCTAACGCCTAATCAGGAAATTGCGCAAAATCCTTGACAATTTTTGGCTATTATATTATAATAATGAAAAGCATAGATTTGCTGACACGATTAACGGAGGAATAAATTATGTTGGAAAAAGTACAAGAAATGTTGGCGGAAGCATTGAATATATCCGTAGCAAAAGTTACGCCTGATGCAAAGATTATCGACGATTTGGGCGCGGACTCTTTGGACGTAGTAGAATTGTTGAGCCGTCTTGAAGACGAGTTTGGGATCATGATCCCCGACGAGGACGTAGAAAACTTGGCTACCGTTCGTGACGTTGCTAATGAAATTGAAAAATTGGCAAAATAAGT
>JAFVXN010000165.1 GCA_017501125.1 Clostridia bacterium | reverse complement strand
GGCGGTATTTTTCGAGGCGTTCTTTTGTTGCGAGCCCGACCTGATAGCCGTATTCCGTCAGGCGGAAATCGGCGTTGTCCTGTCTTAGACAAATGCGGTGTTCGGCACGCGAGGTCATCATACGATAGGGCTCGTCCGTGCCCTTGGTGACGAGGTCGTCGATGAGTACGCCGATATACGCCTCGTCTCTGCGCAGGATAAAGGGTGGCAGTCCGCGGAGTTTTAAGGAGGCGTTGATGCCCGCCATAAGCCCCTGTGCCGCCGCCTCCTCGTAGCCCGAGGTGCCGTTGATTTGCCCTGCCGTGTAGATGCCTTCCACCTTTTTGAATTCCAAGGTGGGCAACACGTCGAGGGTGTCGATGCAGTCGTATTCGATGGCGTAGCCGTAGCGCATGATCTCGGCGTTTTCGAGCCCGACCACGCTATGGACCATCTGCTTTTGGATATCGTGGGGCATGGAGGTGGAGAGCCCTTGCACGTAAATCTCCAAGGTGTCCTCGCCCTCTGGCTCCAAGAAAAGTTGGTGCCTATCCTTGTCCTTAAAGCGCACGACCTTCGTCTCGATAGAAGGGCAATACCTAGGGCCCGAAGAGACGATGGTGCCGTTGTATAAAGGGGATCTGTCGAGGTTGTCTAAGATTACCTCGTGCGTCTTTAAGTTGGTGTAGGTAAGATAGCAATCCCGCTTGTTTTCGGGCGCCTTTTCACTCATAAAGGAGAAGGGGTAGATGTCCGTGTCTCCCTTTTGCACGTCGCATCTAGAAAAGTCGATAGTGCGCGCGTCGAGCCTTGCCGGCGTGCCCGTCTTAAAACGGCGCACGTGAAAGCCAAGGTCGATTAAATTTTGGGTTAAGTGGGTGGCAGGGGCAAAGCCGTTGGGACCCGATTTTTGTACGACGTCGCCCGTGATCGTCTCCCCATTGAGGTACACGCCCGTGCAAAGGATGGCACAACTACAATTGATGACGCCGCCGTAGGAGGTTTTGACGCCGACGACGTGCCCGTCTTCGACGAGGATTTCGCTCGCTTCCGCTTGAATGATGCGAAGGTTGGGGGTGTTTTCCAGCACCCGTTTCATCTCCCTATGGTAGGCGTTTTTGTCGCTTTGTGCGCGCAAGGATTGTACCGCCGCGCCTTTGCCGACGTTGAGCATTCTAATCTGCAGGGCGGTTTTGTCGGCGACGAGTCCCATTTCGCCGCCCAGTGCGTCTATTTCGCGGACGAGGTGCCCCTTGGCGGTACCGCCGATAGAAGGGTTGCAAGGCAGGAAGGCGATTGCGTCTAAGTTCAACGTCAAAAGGACGGTGTTGATACCCGTCCTTGCTAAAGCGAGTGCTGCCTCACAGCCAGCGTGTCCCGCACCTATGACCGTCGCTTGCGCGTCGTATTCGTGAAAAGTGACCTTGCTAATCATAAAAACGTGATTATTCCTTCCAGACGATATTTTTGATGTCGTCTACCTCTTTTGCGAGTTTTGCGTTGAGTTTCAAAAGTTGCTCGATTTTGTCGCGTGCGTACATAATCGTCGTGTGGTCGCGTCCGAGCAATTTGCCGATGGAGATGAGGGGCAGGGTTAACAGTTCGCACATAAGGTAGGCGCAGACCTGTCTTGCGAGGGCGACTTCCGCCTTCTTGCCCTTGCCGAGGACGTCGTCCCGTCTTTGCTTATAGTATCCGCAGACGGCGTCGATAATCTTATCGGGCGTGATTTCTTCCTTTTCCTCCGTTTCGCGTACCGATTGATTGAGGGCGCGCTTGGCGAGGTCGAGGGTGATGGGTTCTTCGTGTAATTTGCTGGCGAAGATGACCTTCGTGAGATGCCCTTCGAGGGTACGGACGTTGTGGTCGGTGACTTGCGCCAAGAATTCCAGCACTTCGTTGTCGGAGATGGGGCACTTTCTATCGAGTGCCTTTCTCTTCAAGATAGCAATCTTCGTCTCCAGATCGGGCGGTTGTACGTCGACGATCATCCCCCCTTCAAAACGGGTGCGGAGCCTTTCTTCAAGGGTCGCGATTTCTCTGGGATGTTTGTCCGAGGTCAAGACGATTTGTTTGTTCTGGGAAGAGAGTTCGTTGAAGGTATGGAACAATTCTTCCTGCGTCGATTTTTTGTCTTTTAAGAATTGTACGTCGTCGATCATCAGTACGTCGACGCCCCTATAATGCATCCTAAATCTTGCGCTGTTTTTTTGCGAGAGGGAGTCGATAAATTCGTTCAAGAAATTCTCGCACGTGGTATACAGCACCCTTTTTTCGGGATACGTTTCGTTGATTTGGTTGGCGATGGCGTGCATAAGGTGGGTTTTGCCGAGCCCCGATTCCCCGTAGATAAAGAGGGGGTTGAAGACGTTGCCAGGGTTTTCCGCGACTGCCTTTGCCGCCTCGTAGACGAACTTGTTGCCGTTGCCCGCGACGAAGGAATCAAAGGTGAATTCCTTGCGGATAGGGGAGGACTGGAAGGAGGAGAAAGCGTCTTCTTGCGAGTCGAGCGTAAAGACGGTGCTCCCGTCTACGACGAGGAGGAACCCGACGATGCTGTCGCCAAGGTTAGATTTGATGATGGCTTCTTGCAACTTATCGGCGTGGTTGTCCATCACGGTAGACGCGACCATCTCCGAGTTGGCTTTGAGTACGATTTTGCGGTTGAAAATATCGACTGGTTGCAAGTCCTTAATGCTCGTCATATAAGAGATGAAGGGCACGAGTTCTTGAATTTTCTTGTCGATTTTTTCCCATGCGTGTTGAAGTTGCGCTTTTTCTGCCATTTTCTTTTGCCTACCTAAAATTATTTTCGTATAATCTTGTGGAAATCTTGCGTTTTTAAAAATTATTTGCTATAATTATAATACAAAATCGAAAGAAAATAAAGTATTTTTGGCGGTATTTTTTTAGGTTTATGAAAATAAAGAAGTTGTTCTTGCAAAATTTTAGGAATTACGGACAGGAAGAGTTCGTCTTCGACGACGGGCTCAACGTCTTGTTCGGGAAAAACGGTCAGGGCAAGACCAACTGCGCCGAGGCGGTGTACTATCTTTGCACGGGTGCCTCGCTGCGTATCAAACACGAAAAACAACTCATCAAAATGGGCGAAACGCAGGCGAAAATCGTCGCCGAGGCGGAGAATAGATACGGATCCGTCACTATCGAGGCGAATATCTTCGAAGAGGGGCGCGAAATCAAGGTCAACGGCACGAAAATCGCAAAAAACGCCGACCTTATGGGGCTCGTCAACAGCGTCTTTTTCTCCCCTGGGGAACTTCGTCTTATCCAAGACGGACCGGACGAGAGAAGGCGGTTTATGAACCTGTCCATCTCGCAGACCTCTCCTGCCTACTATACCGCGCTACTTAGATACAACAAAATTTTGGACCAGCGCAACGCTTTGCTGAAAAACCCCGATATCTCCCTCGTCTTGGAGACGTTGCCCGTGTGGGACGAGCAACTTTGCCGCTATGCGGCAACCATCGTCAAAAAGCGTGGAGATTTCCTCAAAATGTTGTCGCCGATAGCGGCGGAATATTACGCCTATTTGACGGACGGTGCGGAGGACCTCGAGATAAAACCCGACAAACAATGGGAGGGGACGGAAGAAGAAATTGCCGAGGCGCTGAAGAAGAAACTGTCCTACAACTACGAAAAGGATCTTAGGCTGGGATTTACGACGGTGGGTCCCCATCGCGACGATATCGACTTTTTTATCCTCGGTATGGACGCAAAGGCGTTCGCCTCTCAAGGGCAGACGAGGACGGCGGCACTGTCGGTCAAACTCGCCGAAGTGGAGATTTTTAAGAATTTGAGTGGGGAATATCCCGTATTGATACTGGACGACGTCATGAGCGAACTTGACCTGCCGAAGCGCAAGAAACTACTCAAAAAAGTCAAGGGCATGCAGACGATGTTGACCTGTACGCACGCCGAGAGGGTGCTGTACGGTGCGGATTGCAAAAAAATTCGCATAGAGAAAGGAAAGATTAAAGGAGAAGGCTGATGAAAGCGGATTTACACGTACACAGCGTCTATTCGGACGGGCGATATACCCCCGAAGAGATATGCAACCGCGCGTTCGATTACGGTGTGGAACTTATTTCCATCACCGACCACGACACGCTGTTTTGTCAGGTGAAAAAGCGTGCCGCCGCCAAAAAATACGGCTTGAAATACGTCGCGGGTTGGGAAATCTCCGCCTTTAAGGAGGATGAAAAAATCCATATCCTCGGCTACAATTGCAAGGATACCGCCGCCTATTACGACTTCGTGGATAGGAACGGGAAGAACGCGATTTTGCGTATGGAAGACAGACTTGCAAAACTGAAAAAGGAGACGGGTATCGTCGTCGATATGGACGAGGTTTTCTCTTATAGAGAAAAGGGAACGCCTATCCACACGATGCATCTCTCTTATGCGATTGCGAAAAAACTGCGCATTACTAGCGACGAGGCGTACAAGCGCTACCTCAAAAAGGGCGCGCCCGCCTATTCCCCTTTGGGTAGATGTACCCCCTACGAGGCGGTGGAGTGCATCAAGGCTTGCGGTGGTTTTGCCGTGCTTGCCCACCCTGGTAGGATTGATATGCCGCAGGCGGAACTTCTGCGTCTTATCGAAGGGCTCGCCGCGCAAGGGCTCGTAGGGATAGAAACCGTTTATTCCTCGCATACTAAGGAGCAGACGGAGTATTTTGCAGGGATTGCCAAAGGCATGGGGCTGATTGCGACGGGCGGTTCGGATACCCATCAAGAGGACGATACGCACACGATAGGCAAGCCTTACTTTACCCCGTCCGAGGCGCTGTTAGAGCGGTTGGAGATTATCGGCTAAGATTGCCGAAGGCGCCTTTTGCGGATACATATCGGCAGGGCGAAAAGATGAAAAAACGGATGATGATACAAGTATTTACGCTCCTCGTTGGGGGCGTAAATTTTTTATACCCAAAGGCTATGCCCGTGGCGGCGGTAGAAAGGGGCGTGCGGATGTCGGGATATACCACCTATTACGACGAAAAGGTGGTGGGCAGGAGTGAGAATATCCGCCTTTCCGCCTCCTTTATCGACGGGATCGTGGTGCAGGCGTACGGCGAATTTTCCTTCAACCAAACGGTGGGCGAAAGGACGAAAGAGAGGGGCTTTAAGGAGGCGAAGGTGATCGCTGGCGGACGGTTTGTGGACGGGATAGGAGGCGGTGTGTGTCAGGTGAGTACGACGCTGTACAACGCCGCCGTTTACGCAGGACTGGAGATCGTGGAGTACCATGCGCACAGTCTTGCGGTGGGCTACGTACCGCCGTCGCAGGACGCGATGGTGTCCGCCTTCTGCGACCTTAGGTTATACAACCCTTACGACTTTGCCGTCCGCGTGGAGGTGAAGGCAGAAGACGGGGCGGTACGGGCGAGATTTTACGGGAAGGAGACGGGTTTGAGACGCTCCATTTCCTCTAAGGTCGTCGGCAAAAAAGCGCCGCCTGCACCCCTTGTCGTATCGGGGGAAAGAGAGGAGGTTTTGCGCGAAGGGCGAGAGGGCACGGACAGCGAAAGTTATTTGGAAATTTACCGCGCAGGCGCATTGTTGGAGCGAAAATTGCTAAGGAGGGATTCGTACGCGCCGACACAGGCAATAATCGTCAAAAAAACCGATTGAGAAGGGTAAGAAAATGTCTCCAAACGGTTGTCTTTTTTTGCGAAAAATGTTATAATGGAGAGGTATAAGATGAGGGAGTTTTTTGCAAAAGCAAAAAGCGAGAGAAAAACCGTAGAATCTTGACGAAAAATGTAAGGAGACGATTATGGTAAAATTAGCGATTGACGTAATGGGCGGGGACTATTCTCCTAGCGAACAGGTAAAAGGCGTAATCGACGCGATGAAGAAGGCGGACGATTTGTCCGTCGTGCTCTTCGGCGACGAGGCGGCAATCAAGGCGGAACTTGCCCAATATACTTACGACGAATCTAAAGTTAGCGTCGTGCACGCGGACGAGGTTATCTCGGGCGAAGAAGTGCCGACCAAGGCGATTAAGACGAAGAAGAATTCTTCCATGGTCATGGCGTACGAAGCGGTAAAGGCTGGGGAAGTGGACGGTATGGTATCCAGTGGTAGCACGGGTGCGTTGCTGGCGGGCGGTATCTTGAAACTCGGCCGTATCAAAGGCATTTCTCGTCCTGCGCTCTGCCCCTCCGTGCCCAACGGCAAAGGGAAGATTACCCTCGTGTGCGACTCGGGCGCGAACATTGATTGCAAACCCATCAACTTCGTGCATTTTGCGATTATGGCGACGGCGTACGCGCGTGCTAGCGGCATTGAGAACCCGACCTGCGGGCTCTTGAACAACGGCACGGAAGATCATAAGGGCGACGCGGTGCACCAAGAGGCGAACGCGATTTTGAAAGAGGTTAAGTCCATCAACTACGTGGGCAACGTCGAAGGGCGTGCGATTATGCTCGGCGACGTGGATATCGTCGTCTGCGACGGATACACGGGCAATATGGCGATTAAGGGTGTGGAAGGTTGCGCAAAGGCAATCGGCAACACGATGAAAAAATCTTTCAAAAAGAATTTGTGGAACAAACTTCGTGCTTTGCTCGTCAAAGACATCATCGACGATATCAAAGGCGGTATGGATTACGAGGCGGTGGGCGGCGCCATCTTCGTAGGTTTCCCGAAACCCATCGTCAAGGCGCACGGCAACTCCAAGGCGAAGGGCTTTAGCGCGTGCATTATGCAGGCGGTAAAAGCCGTCCACGGCGATATGGTCGGCAACATTAACAAGATGTTGGAGACGATGGACACCGACGTGCCCGTACAGGAATAATGAAAGATATCGACATCTTAGAAAAAAGAATCGGCTACGTCTTTTTGGACAAGCAACTTTTGCAAGAGGCGATGACCCACTCCACCTACGCGAATTTGCACGGCGGAAGGGACAACGAAAGGCTGGAGTATCTGGGGGACGCGGTGTTGCAATTTATCGTGACCGAGCGCCAGTACGCAACCACCTTAGAGGACGAGGGTACGCTGACCAAACGCCGTCAGGAGATGGTTTGCGAAGAGGCGCTGTTAGATGCGGTGGAAGAGATGGGGATATCCCCGTGGCTCCGCTACGAAGGTAGCCTGCAAAACGTCGGCAAGAAGACGCTGTCCAGTCTCTACGAAAGCGTGCTTGCCGCCGTCTATCTGGACGGTGGAATGGTTGCGGCGAAGGATTTCGTCCAAAGGCACCCCACGCAGGAGAAAAAGCCCGTCAATTACAAAGGGGAGTTGCAAGAATTTTTACAAAGCCGAGGCTTGACCCCGCCCGTCTATCGAGACGAGGAGAGGAAAGAAGGCTTTGATAGCGTGGTAGACGCAGACGGAAAGACGGGGCGAGGACACGCGAAAAGCAAGCGCGCGGCGGAGCAACTTGCCGCGAAAGAGTTGCTTGGACGATTAAAAATGGAAAAGAAAGGAAGGAGATAAATAAAGTGGATTTAAAGGAAATACAACTGACAGGCTTTAAATCGTTCGCTGACAAAACGAGTATTCGTTTTGACGAAGGCGTCACTTGTATCGTAGGGCCCAACGGTTGCGGTAAGAGCAACGTTGCGGACGCCGTACGTTGGGTACTCGGCGAGCAGTCTGCAAAGTCGCTCCGTGGCTCCAACATGCAAGACGTCATCTTCGGCGGTACGTTGGAAAGAAAGCCTCATACCTATTGTGAGGTCACCCTCGTATTCGACAACAGCCGTAAGATTTTCGCGCTCGACACCGAGGAAGTGTCGATGACGAGAAGACTGTATCGCAACGGGGACAGTAAGTACCTCATCAACAACCAACCCAGCCGACTCAAGGACATGGTGACCCTGTTCCACGGCATCGGTTTGGGTAAGGAAGGGTATTCGATTATCGGTCAGGGCAAGGTGCAACAGATTATGAACTCCAAGCCCGTGGACAGGCGTTTGATTTTCGAGGAAGCGACGGGGCTTATGACCTTCAAGTCGAGAAAGCAGGAAATCGAGCGTAAAATCGACGACTCCAACAACAACTTGTACATATTCCGTCAGCGTATCGACGAGGCGGAGCGTCGCCTTGGGCCTTTGAGTAAGCAAGCGGAGGCGGCAAAGGAATACGACGAGTATTTTTCCGCTTTGCGCACGCACGAGGCGAACACGTACATCTATCGCTACGAGAACGCCGAGGCGGAAAAGGACAAGTACCGCAAGGAGATTGCGGCGCTGTCCGATAAGATTATCAACCTCAACACCCAGCAAAACCGCATCAACCGCCAACTGGAGGAATATCGCGAAAAGATCGCCTCTGCGGACGCGGAAATCGCCGTTTTGCACGAAAAACACGTCCTCCTTTCCGTCGGCAACGAGAGAAAGGACGGCGAGATGAAACTCATCCGCGAAAAAATCAACACCTACCGCACGCAAATCGAAGAGGCGGAGGCGTTTATTGAGGCGGGCAAGACCCGCGTGGGTGAGATCGACGACGAACTGGCGCGTTTGACGGCGAAGTCGAAAGGGGATATGGCACGCCTTGCCGAGATAGAGACGGAGACGGACGTGCTTGCTAGTACCATCGCCGCACTTGATAGCAAAATTCAAGTATTCGAGAGATTGTCGGACGAGCAACGCCGCAGCCAAATTTCTTCGGCGGAGGACTTGTCGGAGATTAAGAAGAACCAAGGTACGCTCGAGGCGAGAAAAGAGGCGACGCAGGATAGGATTGCGGAAGTCAACGACGCGCTGAAAAAGAGCACCGCGAAGAAGGAAGGGTACGAGGACGAACTGGCTACCGTCAGGAAGGACCTCAAGACCTTGACCGATTCCGTGGCGGACGGTTTGCGTGAGATCGAAGAGGCGCAGGACGAGGCGCGCGAGATGCAACTCGCCGTCAACAACTTCAATCAGGAGTTGTTCAACGCCAACGGTCAACTTGCCTCTTTGCGTGAGAATTTAGAGACGTATATCGGCATTAAGAACCGTTTCGACGGGTACAAGGAATCGACGAGAAGGCTCCTTTCCGTAGCGAAGACGAACGGGGACGTGGGCAAGCGTATTTGCGGTGCGCTCGCCGATATCATCAAGACGGAACAAAAATACGAGACGGCTATCGAAACGGCGTTGGGCGGCGCGATGCAGAATATCGTCGTGCCTACCATGGACGACGGTAGGTGGCTGATTGAATATCTTTCCCGCACGGGCGCAGGTAAGTGCACCTTCTATCCCGTAGAGAGCATGAAGGCGCGCCCCGATACGAGGGAGATTAACCGCGCACTTGACGAAAGGGGTGCAATCGGGCTCGCGACTGAACTCGTGCAATACGACAAATATTACTACAACGTCGTCAGCAACTTGCTCGGCAATACGCTCGTTTGCGACAACATTGCCAGCGCAACGGTCATCGCTAAAAAATACGGCAACATGTTCAAAATCGTCACCCTCGACGGCAACCAAACGTTGACGAGCGGTGCGATGTCAGGCGGTAGCCAAGACAAGGGCAAAGGCTCTCTCCTCTCGCACGAAAGACGCATTCAGGAGTGCAAGGAAAAGATTGCCGCACGCCAAAAATATATCGAAAAAATCAAACAATCCATCGCGGCTAGCGAGCAGGAACAGCGCATCGCCGAACAAGAGGTGGATGCCCTTCGCGAAAAGTATCAGTCGGCTAACGCAGAGATTGCTGCGCTCGCACAGCGCGAGAGTGCACTCGTAAGACAAATCGCAGAAGAGGCTAGCACGATTGAGGTCTACCAAGGCGTCGTTAGAGATTTGACGGCGAAACTCAACGCATTGTTGCAAGAAGAGGCGTTCTCCTCCCAAAACGAAGAGCAACTCAACACCTTGAGAAAGGGTGCGGAGGAGCAACTTGCTTCGCAAAAGAGCCAGTGCGAACAATTCAAAGACGAACGTGCCTTCCAAGACAAGAAATTGCGTGATTTGGAGATGGAGTTCGCATCGCTCAGCGCGCAAATGAAGAAAGAACAGGCGGAGATCGTACGTCTTTGCGGTGAAAAAGACGAGACGATGAGGTTGGTCTTCGAGCGTCAAAAAATCACCGAGCAAAGCAAGAAGATGCTTGCCGAATTGCAAGGGGAGATGTCCTCGCACGAACTCACGGACGAGGAAAAGGCGGCGGTGCAAGAAATCGTCGACCAGACGGCGCGCGTGACCCAGCAAAAAGAAGAGATCAACGCCGCCGTAGAGAAGTTGGAGGCGGAGAAGGAAGAGTGCACGACGCAACTTAGTAAGCAGTCGGAAAAACGCATCAAGAGCGAGATGGAGATCGGTATGATTGACAGCCGTCTCGATAGCCTTCGTGCCCGCATTGAGGAAGCGTACGAGTTGGATTACGAGGGGTGCTTGCAGTATCGTCTCGACACCTTCTCGCTGACGGAATCGGCGAACGTAATCACCGTCCTCAAGAGAAAGATTACGATGCTCGGTGCAATCAACCCTCACGCGGTGGAAGAATACGCCGAGGAGAAGGCGCGCTACGACGAAATGGTGACGCAGCGTGACGAACTCCAAAAGGCGATTGAAGATTTGACGGTCGTCTTAGACGATATCCGTGGCGAGATGCTCCGCATCTTCAACGACGGATTCAACGAAATCAACGAGAACTTTAAGGTCACGTTCAAGGAATTGTTCGGCGGCGGTAAGGCGGAGTTGCAGATGGACTACGTCGAAGGGGAAGACCCGCTCGACGCAGGCGTGGAAATCGTCGCTTGCCCTCCTGGCAAGAAGTTGACGAAGATTTCCTTGTTGTCGGGTGGCGAACAGGCACTCACGGCGATTGCAATCCTCTTTGCAATCTTGAAGGCTCGTCCTATGCCTTTCTGTATCCTCGACGAAATCGAGGCGGCGCTTGACGAAGCCAACGTGGATAGATTCGCGGCGTACTTAAAGAGATTCGCGGAAGAGACGCAGTTTATCGTCATCACGCACAGAAAGCCGACGATGAACCAAGCAGACTACCTTTTCGGTGTCACCATGCAGGAGAAAGGCGTCTCCAAGATCGTCTCCGTCAAACTTGCCGAAGTGGAGAGCAAGTTGGGCAAAGACGCAATAGAATAAGACGATATTTGCCCACCCTTTATAAAGGGCGGGCAAAACGCGTTTTTGAAAGATAAGTAAAGGAAAGGAATATGGGAATTTTTGATAAGTTATTCGGCGCGCTGAAAAAGACGAAGGAGGGGCTTGCGACTAAGTTGCGCCACCTCTTTGCGAAGAATAAGTTAGGCGACGACTTCTACGAGGAGTTGGAGGAGATTTTGATCTCCGCGGACGTGTCCGTGACGACGGCGGGCGAGGTCGTCGAACGGGTAAAAGAGAGGGCGATTGCTGAAAAATTAAAGGACGAAACGTACGCGCTGTCCATCTTAAAAGAGGTGCTTACGGGGATGCTGGAAGAGGCGGAGGTAGAAGACCTCAATTATCCTTGCGTCATTATGCTCGTCGGCGTTAACGGCGTCGGCAAGACGACGACGGTAGGGAAACTCGCGCACTATTTCCTCTCCAAGGGTAAGACGGTGACGGTGGCGGCGGCGGACACCTTCCGTGCGGCAGCCAGCGAGCAGTTGTCCGTGTGGGCGGACAGGGCGAAGGTGCGCATCGTCAAACACGAAGAAGGCAGCGACGCGGCGGCGGTTATCTACGACGCCGTAGCCTCGGTCAAAGCAAAAAAGACGGACGTGTTAATCGTCGATACGGCGGGCAGGTTGCACGTCAAAGACAATCTTATGAACGAACTTCGAAAGATGGACAGGGTCGTGGAAAGGGAATTCCCCGAGGCGGACTACGTCAAATTGCTCGTCCTTGACGCGACGACGGGGCAAAACGCCGTCAACCAAGCGCGCGTCTTTGACGAGGCGATTAGCCTCGACGGGCTGATTATCACCAAACTCGACGGTACGGCAAAGGGCGGTTTCGTCTTCTCGCTCGCAGACGAATTGACCTTGCCCGTAATGTTCGCAGGGGTCGGTGAAAAGATGGGGGATCTTGAAAAGTTTGATTCCAAGGCATTTGTAGACGGCATTTTATAAGTAAAAGGCGTATATACTTCGCAATACGGCGTCGCGCTCCGTGCCCCTCTTGCTCGTGTACGCTTTAGTACACTCCCATCG
>JAFVXN010000164.1 GCA_017501125.1 Clostridia bacterium | reverse complement strand
ACGGTATGCTTATCCTTTCGCTCACCGGCAATCGAATCCGGTGCACCCCCGCACGGATTGCCACTAGCCGTAGCAATATTATTATACACGTTTTTTTGATTTTTGCAACAAGATTTTTCGTCAAAAATCCGTTTTTTGCAAAAGAGGACGAAATTATTTTGATAAAAAACCGATTATGGACGAAAAGCGGTTGACTAAATAGGGCTGAAAAGATATAATATCACTGATATTATTTTTCAAAGGAAGGATTTTAATCATGAAAAAAGTTGCAAAAGTGGCTATGGCAGGGCTCGTAGCGGCGACGTCTATTTGCGCGCTTGGCGGTTGTGCTCCTGACAATACGATCTACGTAAACACCAACGCGTTCTTCGCGCCGTTCGAGTATTACGACAACGACCTCAATATCGTAGGTGTTGACGTCGACATCATGAACCTCGTCGGCGAAGAACTCGGCAGACCTGTCAAGTTCGAGAACACGGACTTCGATCTCATCATCGACAACGTGGCAAGCGGCGCAAAATACAAGTGCGGCGCAGCAGGTATCACCATCACGACGGAGCGCCAAGAAAGGGTGGATTTCTCCAACCCTTATTACACGGCGGTTCAGTACGTAATTTACGACAAAGACAACGCCAACATCAAGACGAGTATGACGGCAAACAACGACCCTTGCATTTTCTGGGAAGATTTGATGGACAAGAGAATCGGCGTGCAACGCAACACGACGGGACACTTGTTCGTTGACTATGAGATTGCCGACGGTGCCCTTAGCGGAAAGAACGCTGACGATTTGGTTTCGTACGCTTCCGCGTCCGTGGCGCTTACCTTCATCGGCTCGAGAATTGACGTCGTAGTCGTAGATGAATTGCCTGCACAGTTCCTTTGCAGCAGAAATACCGACTACGCGTGCTTGCCTCTTTACTACGACGCCAACACGGCGACGGAGGAGCAATACGCAATCTGCGTGACGAAGGGCCAAGACGATTTGCTCGCTGCCATCAACAAAGTGTTGGATGACCTTGGGGAATCGGGCATTCAAGCGTTGGTAGCGCGTCACCTTGGGCTCGAAAACTAATCGATAATAGGAGAAGAAACCGCTCGCAATCGTGCGGTTTCTTTGCATAAAAGGATACTATGTTTTTTAATCTCAACGCAAACTTTTTTGAAAATATAGGCAAGATTTTCACGACGCCTACCTATTTGACGTGGCTACTGCGCGGCTTAGGCACCACGCTGTTGCTTTCGCTGGGTGCCACCTTGGTAGGGTTAATATTAGGTACGCTCGTTGCCGTCGTCAAAATTCTGCCTTCCAAGAACCCCGTCATCAAGGTGCTTAGGGTGATTGCCAACGTGTATACGGCGATATTCCGTGGTACGCCTATGGCGTTGCAGTTGTTTATTATGGTATTTGCGGTGCTGGCGATTTTTGCCGTGCCACAATTCCCGTTGGAACTCGTCGCCATTGCGGCGTTCGGTATCAACTCGGGCGCGTACGTGTCGGAGTCCATACGTGCGGGTATTCAATCGGTGGATATCGGGCAAATGGAGGCGGGCAGATCGCTCGGTCTTTCCTACGGAAAGACGATGTGGAAGATTGTAATTCCGCAGGCGATCAAGAACGTAATCCCCGCCGTCGGCAACGAAATCATCGCCCTCATTAAAGAGACGTCTATCGTGTCCATGGTAGGGGAAATCAAAGACTTGACCTTTATGGCGCAACTGATGGCAGGCGGTGATCGTTTGGCTGATTATTTGGCGCCTATGACGGTCGTCGCGATCTTCTATCTTGGGATCGTATGTTTGCTCACGCTCGCTATCAAACTCATTGAAAGGAGGTTGAGACAAAGTGATAAACGTTAGAAACGTCTATAAAAAATTCGGCAAACTCAGCGTCTTAAACGGCGTCTCCTTGGACATCGAGGCAGGGGAAAAAGTCGTCATTATCGGTCCGTCGGGCTCGGGTAAGTCGACCCTCCTTCGCTGTATGAACCTCTTAGAGGAGCCAGACAGGGGTGAGGTATGGTTGGACGGCAACTTGTTGACGGAGGTCGACCCTTCGTTGCACGCGGAGTTGACGGACAAAAAGAAGCGCAAGGAATATAAAAAACAACACGGCATCGACATCAATCGGGGCCGCGCGAAGATGGGTATGGTATTCCAGCACTTCAATCTTTTCAACAACTTGACGGTGCTTGGCAATATGATTCTCGCGCCCGTGCAACTCGGGTTAAAGACGAAGGAAAAGGCGATAGCCGACGCGGAGGCGTTGCTTGCTCGTATCGGTCTTTCCGACAAGCGCGACGTTTATCCCTCCACGCTCTCAGGCGGTCAAAAACAGCGTATTGCGATTGCTCGTTCGCTGAATATGAACCCGAAAGCGTTGCTTTTTGACGAGCCGACGTCTGCGCTTGACCCTGAGATGGTCGGCGAAGTTTTAACATTGATGAAGGATTTGGCGGACGAAGGGCTGACGATGGT
>JAFVXN010000163.1 GCA_017501125.1 Clostridia bacterium | reverse complement strand
GTCTGAACAACGTCGGCGCGCCTATGGCGACGTACCACGAGCCGTACGAGGTTCCTACGACCACGCGTCTGGCAAACGGTACCGCGAAGCACAAGTATCAGTTCTTCAGCGGCCGTCAGCGCTTCTTCATGCAGTCGATCTTCACCGACGACCCGGTCATGACCGAGCTGTCGGGCGGCAAGCCCACCGGTCGCACGCATTTGCTTTTTGTCAATAGGTTTTTATAAAAAAATCCCCTCTCGAATCGAGAGGGGATTACCTTTCATTATAAAGTTTTAGGATTGGCGTTTTGGTATCTAGTAAAGCGGAAGGAAAGACCGTTTTCTTCCCGCCTTTCCCCTTCGAAAACACACGCGAAATCGGGGTGCGCGTCGAGGTCGGGAAAGAAGGCGGTGGCACCGCCGTCGGCGTCCACTTTCGTCGCCAAAATTTCCTCGCAATAAGGAAGCATCTCGCGATAGATTTGGGCGCCGCCTATGACGTACACGTCCTCGTCTTTCCTTGCCCTAATTTCCGCCAAAAAAGCGTCCATGGTAGGGGTTATTATGCAGTCGTCTCGTACCTGGGTGCGGGAAATCACGATATTTTGCCTGTTTTTAAGCGGGTTCCCGCCTGGAAAAGAGCGCAGAGTGTTGCCCCCCATTACCACCGTTTTTCCAAGGGTCGTCTCACGGAAAAATTTCATATCGGAAGGAAGGGAAAACAGCAAGTCGTTATCCTTCCCTATCCCCCAGTTTTTATCGACGCAAACTATGGCTTTAATCATCACTACACCTTATACTGCAACGGGGATTTTTTGGTCGAATTTTTCATATTCGTAATCGACGAGTTGGAAGGAATCGACGGTAAAATCATAGAAGTTCTTGACGCTTTCGTCCACAATCAGTTTAGGCGCCTTGTGGCGAGGTTTTTGCAAAATTTCTTTGACCATCGGGATATGTCTATCGTAAATATGCGCGTCGGCGATTACGTGGACGAGTTCCCCCGCCTTTAAGCCAGACACTTGCGCGAGCATAATTAAAAGTACCGCGTATTGCACGACGTTCCAGTTGTTCGCCGTCAGCATATCGTTGGAGCGCTGGTTGAGAATACCGTTGAGCGTGTCGCCCGTCACGTTAAAGGTCATCGAATAGGCGCACGGATACAAATTCATCTCGTGCAGGTCTTGAAAGTTGTAAATGTTGGTCATAATACGACGGGAGGCAGGATTGTGCTTTAAGTCGTACAGCACCCTATCCACCTGATCCATCTCCCCTTCTTTATACTTGTGCTTGACCCCGAGTTGATAGCCGTAGGCTTTGCCTATCGACCCGTTTTCGTCCGCCCAACTGTCCCAGATATGAGAGTTTAAGTCGTGCACGTTGTTGCTCTTTTTTTGCCAAATCCATAAAAGTTCGTCCACGGCAGACCTAAACGCAGTACGGCGCATAGTCATAATAGGGAACTCCTCTTGCAAATTGTAGCGATTGACGATGCCGAATTTCTTGACCGTATGGGCGGGCGTGCCGTCCTCCCAACGAGGGCGCACCTGCAAATCGGTGTCCCAGAATCCATTCTCAATAATATCCGTCATATTCTGCGCAAAAATCTCGTCTGCTCTACTCATCTTCTCACTCCGTTTTTCTTCAATTTTCGACTATTATAGCACTTTTCCCTCCCCTCGTCAAGAGGTACAAAGGCTTTTGTGCGACATTTTTCGACCAGAACTTTTCGCAGGGAAATTTTTGCCAAAAAGCGTATTTTTTTGCAAACTCTTTCTTTGAAAGGTTGACAAACGCCGAAAAATCGGGTATTATATATCCGTATGAAATAAATTGTTAAGGAGATTTTCTTTTTTATGAACAAGAAAACCGTAAAAGACATTGCCGTAAAAGGCAAAAAAGTGTTGGTTAGATGCGACTTTAACGTGCCCATGAAGGACGGCGTTATCACCGACGAGAACCGTATCGTCGGCGCCCTCCCCACCATCAAATATTTGATGGAGCAAGGCGCGAAAGTTATCCTTTGCTCGCATATGGGCAAGCCTCACAACGTATTCGATAGCAAACTCGAACTCAACAAGAAGGAAAAGGCGAAGATCGCCGCCCTTCCCGAAGCAGATCAGGCTGCCGCTACCGAAGAAGCCCTCGAAAAAGCAAAGAAAGACGTCAAGAAATTGACGCTCGCGCCCGTGGCTGCTAGGCTCAACGAATTGTTGGACAACAAAGTCACCTTCGCTACCGACGTCGTCGGCGAAGACGCAAAGGCGAAAGTTGCCGCTTGCAAAGACGGCGAATGCGTTTTGCTTGAAAATCTCCGTTTCCACAAAGGCGAAGAAAAGAAAGCGCCCGAATTCATGGCGGCGCTTGCTTCCTATGCGGAAGTTTACGTCAACGACGCGTTCGGTACCGCGCACCGCTCCCACGCGTCCACGGCAGGCATCGTAGAAGAAGGGTTGGTGACGACGGCGGCTTGCGGTTTCCTCATCGAAAAGGAATTGTCCGTCATGGCTGACACCCTCGAAAACCCCCAAAGACCTTTCGTCGCTATCCTCGGCGGCGCAAAAGTTGCTGATAAACTCAACGTTATCTCCAACTTGCTTGAAAAATGCGACACCCTCGTCATCGGCGGCGGTATGGCTTACACCTTCATCAAGGCACAAGGCGGCGAAATCGGTACTTCCCTCGTAGACGACGAGAAGATAGAATACTGCAAAGAGATGCTCGCTAAAGCGAAAGCCCTCGGCAAACAACTTCTCCTGCCCGTCGATACCGTTGCGGCGAAGTCCTTCCCCAACCCCATCGACGCGCCTATCGAAACCGCCGTCTACCCCACCAACGCTATCCCCGCGGATATGATGGGTCTCGACATCGGTCCCGAAACGAAGAAAATGTTCGCACAAGTCGTTGCCAACGCAAAATCCGTCATTTGGAACGGCCCCATGGGCGTCTTCGAGAACCCCATCCTTGCAGAAGGCACGAAGGCAGTCGCTCAAGCGCTCGCTGACGCGTACGGCAAAGCGACCACCATCATCGGCGGCGGCGACAGCGCTGCGGCAGTTCAAGTGCTCGGCTACGCTGACAAGATGAGCCACATCTCCACGGGTGGCGGCGCTTCCCTTGAACTCTTCGAAGGCAAGGTTCTTCCTGGCATCGCTTGTCTCAACGACAAATAATCGAAAAACAAGATTGACTAAATTTACAAATCATTAGGAGAATTATCATGAGAAAACCTATCATTGCAGGCAACTGGAAAATGAACAACACGGCTAGCGAAGGCGTTGCACTCGTTAACGCAATCGCTCCCCTCGTAAAAGACGCTAATTGCGACGTGGTCGTTTGCGTCCCCGCCATCGATATCCCCGCAGTCAGCGAGGCGTTGAAGGGTACCAACATCGGCCTCGGCACTGAAAACGTACACTTCGCTGAAAAAGGTGCGTACACGGGCGAAATCTCCGCCGCTATGCTCCTCGAATACGGCGTACAATACGTCATCATCGGTC
>JAFVXN010000162.1 GCA_017501125.1 Clostridia bacterium | reverse complement strand
TCGCCCTGTCGCAGAACGCCGAAGAGGGCGATGTTCAGCGCTTCGGTGCAGTTTTTGGTAAAGACGACGTTGCTCGCTCCGTACCCGTCGAAATATTCGTTTAGCCGTTCTCTGCACGAAAGCACGTTTTTAGCACAGGCAAGGGAGAGGGTGTGACCGCTCCTTCCAGGGTTGGCGGACGCCCTGATTGCGGCAAGTACGGCGTCGTTGACGAGATCGGGTTTTTTGCCGCCCGTTGCGGCGTTATCGAGATAAATCATACGCACTCCTATCGAGAAAAAATCATATATTATACTATTCCAAAGAAAAGGAAGGTATGACGTTATGACGATACTAGCGGTATTCCGTTCGCGCTCGCAAAGTCTAGATTTTGCGGAGAGGCTAGTCTCCTACGGGGTACACGCCGAGACGGTGTCGGCGCCCAAGGAAACGAGGATAGGTTGCGGCTTATGCGTGCGCTTTGACGAAAGGCAGTTCGTGCGCGCCAACGCCGTATTAAAGACGGGGAAATACACCTCGTTCAAGGGGTATTATAAGATGCAGTTTACGGCAGGGAAAATTTCCGTGACCCCTTACGCAAAAAGATAAAAAGACTTGCATAATCGCGGACGATTTGCTATAATACAATTATGAATACGCAAGAGAAAAAACAGGCAATCGAGATATTATCGACGCTTTATCCCGACGCAAAACCAGCCCTCCATTACGGCAGCCCCTACCAGTTGCTGGTGGCGGTGGTGCTGAGTGCACAATGCACGGACGAGCGGGTGAATATCGTGACGAAGACGCTGTTCGAGGTCGCACCCACGCCCGAAAAAATGCTCCTTCTCTCCCAAGAGCAGTTAGAACGATATATTTTTTCCTGCGGTTTTTACCGTATGAAAGCAAAGCATATCCTGTCGGCGACGAAAGACGTCGTGGAGAAATTCGGTGGCGAGGTTCCCCACAGATGGGAGGATCTCGTGACCTTGGCAGGGGTGGGCAGGAAGACGGCTAACGTCGTCTATTCGGTGGCGTTTGGCGGTGACGCAATCGCGGTGGATACTCACGTCTTTCGGGTCAGCAACCGATTAGGGCTTGCCAAAGGCAAGACGCCCGAAGAAGTGGAGAAAGGGCTGCAAAAGGCGATAGCAAAATCCCTCTGGTCGAAGGCGCATCATTACCTTATTTACCACGGTAGAAGGGTGTGCCACTCCCAGCGCCCTAATTGCGAGGCTTGCGCGCTCAAAGATATCTGCAATTACTACGAAAAATCCAAAAAATAGCATACGTCCCCCTAATTCGGCGCACACTAGACGAAGAAGGGGGATTTTTATGGAACGAGAAGGGTTAAAAAGATTGCTGGATTTAGAGCGGCTTGCGGAAAGGAAAGCGCGGATATACTCACGCCTGCTCACGGACGTGCGCCTCGCCAAGGAGTTGGAGGAGATGTCCTCCCGCCACGAGGCGAGAAAGGGCACGCTGGAAAAGATGGCGCAGGGGGTAGTGGAGAGATGAAACTGGAAAAGAGAGAGGTCACCCTCAACGAACTGGACACTCTGCGCGATCAAAAGTGCTTTACGGAGCGGCTATTGACGGAGTATGTCCGCTTGGCGGACGAAATCACGTCGACGGAGCGCAGAAGGGAATATCTTACGCTCGTAGAAAAGACGATGGAGGAGATTTTCTTGCTCGCCGATCTTATCAAAGAAAAAGAAATGGACCAAAGCGGAAAAAAATCCTAAAAAAGGTGAAAAAAAGCGGCACGTTGCGGCCGTTTTTTTTATTTACCCCGTTGACAAGCCTATTATTTTATTTTATAATAAAATCAACGAAGACAAAGGAGTAAAGAAAAAAGTGAAAGGCATTAAGAAATTTTTCGAAGATTTCAAGAAATTTATCACGCGTGGCAACGTGTTGGATATGGCAGTAGGTATTATCGTAGGCGGTGCGTTCACGGCAATCGTGACGGCGATGACCAGCGGCATCTTGCAACCGCTTATCAACTATTTGCTTCGCTTGATCTTCCCTGACGGTGGGTTGGAAAGCATTTACTGGATGCTTGCGCCTGCATATGACACCATAGTAATTAACGAGGTGACGGGAGAGACGGCGCAGGTGCTTAATTTGGCGCACTCTATTTACATCAACTGGGGGCAAATCATCAGTGCGGTTATCAACTTCTTGTTGATTGCTTTCGTATTGTTCTTAATCGTTCGTACGGTGGCAAGGGTGAACGAAGCCCATGATAAGATGGTTGAAGATATGGGTCTCGACGAAAAGCGCGAGATTAGAAAGATTCGCAAAGAGCAAAAAGTCAATAGAAAGATGGCGAAATACATCTACGACGCAAGGGTAGCCGAGGAGAAGGCTAAGGCAGAGGCTGAGGCGAAGGCGGCGGAAGAAAAAGCCAAAGAAGAGGCGCGCTTAGCGGAAGAAAAAGCGACGGCGCATATCCGTCTTTTGGAAGAAATCGTCGACCTTTTGAAAAAGCAAGACAAGCCGAAGAAAAAGACGACCAAAAAGGCGAAAGAGAAAAAGGAAGAGAAGAAGGAAGAGGCTGCCCCTCAAGAAAGCGAGGCAAAAGAGCCCGTAGCGGAAGAGGCTGCCCCTCAAGAAACGAAATAAAGCCCCCCAAAAAATCAAAGAAAGGAGGACTGATTTATGAGAAAAATGACGAAACTGGCGGCTATTTTTAACTGGATAATCACCTTTTTGTCTGCGGCAATGGTAATCATTTTGGTTGCGGCATGGTATATAGGCGTAGGGAACATCGAAGGGGAGGACCTCGGCTTTGCGCTGGCGGGCGTCGTCGTGTTGACGTTGGGACTTTACGGTGCCGTCATCCTCGTGCCCATAGGGTTAATTCTCGGCGTGCCGAAGGCGATATTGTTTACCGTGTCTGCAAAGAAAGGGAAAAGACTCTTCGGCAAATACATACTGGCTACGTTGGAAAAACTCGTATGGGCGGTATTCTTCGTCTTTGCGGCGATATTCGTCTTTGATTTTCCCGTTTTGATTTCCTATATCGTAGGAGCGGTGGCGGTGTTGATGGCGTGCCTTAACGTTGCCTCTTGCGTCTTCGATTGGATTTCGTTGAAGGAGTTCAAGGCGCAACCTGCCCAAGCGGTGGCTCAGCCTGTCCAAGAGGTGCAACCCGAGGAAGTGGCGGTAGAACCCGACCAAATCGCCTAATCAGGTAAAAGTGTAAAAACGGCAAAAAAATCGTTGACTTTTGTTAAAAAATCGTCTATAATACGATTAGTATTATAAAGGCGATGAAAAAGCGGGTGTTTTTATAGGCCGTTTTCAGAGAGCGCGCCCTAGGCTGTGAGGCGCGTAGCGAGTAAAGACAACCCTTTCACTTTGGAGCCCCGTCAGGGAAACGCGTAAAAGCGTAAGTAGTTGACGGCGTAGTTCGCGACGTGACGGCGACAAAGAGGCGGCATCGTGCCGTAAAAACGGGTGGTACAGCGTAATTATCACGCCCCGTGCGAGTATTCGCGCGGGGCGTTTCTCATTTTAGCGAAAAAGATTAAAAGGAGTATAGTATGCAACAGAAAATGGACGCGTTGAAGGCTGAGATTTTGGCGCAAATGGCGGAGACGAAGACGGGCAGGAGTTTGTACGAACTCAAACTCAAGTTTCAGGCGGAACTCAAGGTCGTGATGGCAGGGATGAAGGATTTGCCGAAGGAAGAAAAACCCGCCTTTGGTAAGATTGTCAACGCCTTTAAGACGGAGATGGAGGAGGCTTTCGAGGCGCGTGCCGTCGTCGTCAAAGAGATGGAGATGCAGCAAAAATACGCCTCCGAAAGGGTGGATATTTCCATGCCTGGGAAGGTGCGCACGACTGGTGCGTTGCACCCGATTACCTTGGTCAAGAACCAACTCATCGACGTCTTTGCAGGTATGGGTTTTAAGGTGTTCGAAGGGCCCGAGGTGGAGACGGATTATTACAACTTTACCGCGCTCAATACGCCCAAGGATCACCCAGCAAGAGATATGCAGGATACCTTCTATTTGGCGGAGAATTTGCTCCTTCGTACGCAGACGTCGGCAGGGCAAATCAGGGTTATGGAAAAGCAATCCCCTCCCATCAAAATTTTGTCGCCAGGCAGAGTATTTAGGAGTGACGACGACGCGACCCACTCGCCCATGTTCCACCAGATGGAAGGGCTTGTCGTTGATAAAGGCATCACCCTTTGCGACTTGCAAGGCATGCTGGCGGAATTCGCTAAGAAGATGTTCACCGATTCCACGAAAGTCCGCCTTCGCCCCTCGTATTTCCCTTTCACGGAGCCTAGCGTAGAGGTAGATTTGAGTTGTTCGCAGTGTGGCGGTGCAGGTTGCCGTCTTTGTAAAGGCACGGGCTGGATAGAGGTGCTTGGCGCGGGCATGGTCAATCGACACGTACTCGAAAATTGCGGCGTCGACCCCGACGAATACACGGGCTTTGCCTTCGGTATGGGCATCGAGCGTATCGCGATGCTCAAATACGGCATCAACAACATCAAGACCTTGTTCGAGAACGACACCCGTTTCTTAAAGCAATTTGAAGATTAAAGGAGAAGCAAGATGAAGGTACCTTTCAGTTGGTTAAAAGATTACGTAGATATCACGGTCACGCCCGAGGAGTTATCGGGCAAACTCTTCTCCTGCGGATTTGAGGTCGAGGAGATCGTCTACTTAGGCGAAAAAGTGTCTGGCGTCGTCGTCGGGCAGATTCAATCGATTACCCCTCATCCCGATAGCGACCATATGAGTATTTGTATGGTGGACGTAGGCGAACAAAACGGCGGCGTCCTCCAGATTGTGACGGGCGCGACGAACATTTTCGAAGGCATGAAGACCCCTTGCGCGCTGGACGGCTCAACCGTGGTAGAGAGTGACGAAAGGGCGCTTGAAAAGAACCCTTCGGG
>JAFVXN010000161.1 GCA_017501125.1 Clostridia bacterium | reverse complement strand
AGGAATTAGATAAGAATTTAGTAGCCTGATAAAAAAACAAAAAGACAACCGATTTGGTCGGTTGTCTTTTTATATTATTTAAAACTCGTTTAATCCCAAGAGATAGTCGGCTGAAATATCGTATTTTCGACACAAAAAGACTAACTGTTGGTAGTTCAATTCAAACTTGCCGTTTTCAAAGCGGCTATATTGTTGTTGAGTCATACGAAGTTCGGCAGCGATTTGCGCTTGTGTATAACCTGCGGCGGTGCGCGCTTCTTTCAGTTTTGTTCCGACTTCTTTTTTTAAATCCAAGTGTTCCATAGTTATATACTATAATTTACATCACAAAAATGCTTGACATACATCACAAAAAGATGTATAATGTGGGCAATAATTTGTTTTGGAGGAGAAAATATGGAAGACTTTTTTATTGTGGGCTTGATAATGTTTATTGCGGTTTTGGTGGCGATTATGGCAGTGTGTATTACTTTTTTTGCGTATTTTGCCGTTGAAGGGAAGAAAAAGAAAGATAAACTTAGAGGACGAGCATATTTAAGTAATGGGATTGAGCAAGCAGTTAGAACAAAACTCCCTGCGTATAAGGTGGTTTATTTGATTGATAATTATTCCTATCAAAAAGGGAATGAGGCAATGCAAAAACTCTTTTACGACGAGAAAGCAAAAAAGGTTGCGATGGTCAACGATCTTAATGGTGAGATTACGGTCGTTGATTTTAAAGAAATAATAGGCTACGAAATAATTGAAAATTACGCAGGTAATACTTGCAAGGAATTAGGGCTGTCGATAAAATTAGATAGTATGGAAAAACCTTTTATAAAATATGATTTGTATTTTAAACAAACGATAGGAATGGGTAGAGATTCCGATATGTGCAGGGCTTGTAAGGAGTCGATAATGACTGCGGTCGCTGTGCTGGAGAAGGTAAGAGAAGTAAACCGCAAAAACGCATAAAAAATATCCACCGGATAAGCGGTGGATATTTTTTATGTTCTTATTTGTTTTCTTCGGCGAGAAGGTCTTTCATCGCGTACACGCCTGCTTTTTTTCCTTTCAGGAATTTTGCCGCGCGGATAGCGCCTGCCGCAAAGACGCGCTTGCTTCTTGCACTATGCGAGATGGTGATGATTTCGTCTTCTCCAGCGAACATAACTTCGTGCTCGCCTACGATCGTGCCGCCACGGACGGCGTGCATGCCGATTTCGCTCTTTTTTCTTTCGCCGCAAATGCCGCTTCTACCGTCTACCGTTTGCTTGCTATTGCCGAACGCTTCGTTTACGCTGTCGGCGAGCATCAATGCCGTGCCGGAAGGTGCGTCCTTTTTAAGGTTGTGGTGGCGTTCGATGATTTCCACGTCGAAGGCGTCGCCAAGGACTTCCGCTGCCGTTTTTACGAGCGCTTGCATAAGGTTGACGCCCAAAGAAAGGTTTGCCGTCTTGAAGATGGCGGTGGTGGAGGCGTATTCGTCGATAAGCGCCAAATCGTCAGCCGTAAAGCCCGTCGAGGCAAGGACGATGCCGACGCCCTTATTTTTCGCGTACTCTAAGCGCTCTTTAAGATTTTGGGAAGAGGAGAAGTCGATGATAACGTCCCCCTCTTCTTGGATTTCGTCGAAGGTTTTATAGACGGGCACGGACAATGCTTTAGGGAAAAGGTCAACGCCGCATACTGCCATAGCCTCGTCGTCGGAGGAGAGCAGGGAGAGTACGTTGCCGCCCATCTTGCCGCACGCGCCGCAAAGGATAATTCTCGTCTTCATTACGCTTTAATCTCCAAACCAAAGTTTTTCATGGCAGTTGCCAACTTTTCCTTTTTTGCGTCTTCGATAACGGTCAAGGGCGCGCGAGGGGTGCCAGCCTCAAAGCCGAGCATATTTACCGCCGCCTTGACGGGGATAGGGTTAACCTCGATAAAGCAAGCGTTTGCCAAAGGCAAAAGTTTGTCGTTGAGTGCCGCCGCCTCGGCAAGTTTCCCTGCCTCGACAAGGTTGCAAAGTTTCTTTACTTCCTTGGGGGCGATGTTGGAAAGGACGGAGATAACCGCCACGCCGCCAACAGCCAAGATGGGGAAGTTGAGTGCGTCTTCGCCGGAATAGACGTCGCATCTATTTCTAACGAGGCGAAGGGTTTCCATCGTCTTGCTCATATTGCCACCTGCATCTTTGATGCCTGCAATGTTGGGGATATTAGCGATTTTGTCCATCGTAGCAGGTTGGATTTCCACGCCCGTTCTGCCAGGGACGTTGTACGCGATGACGGGGATAGATACCGCCTCGCAGATTGCGCGGTAATATTCGACCAACCCGTTTTGCGTGCACTTATTATAGTAAGGGGTGACGGCGAGCAAGCCGTCCGCGCCGAGCGACTCCGCTTTCTTTGCGGTCATAACGGCGTCGGCGGTGCAGTTGCTACCGCAACCGAAGATAACTTTTGCGCGCTTTGCCACCTTTTTGACGGCGTGTTCCATCATGATATGTTCTTCTTCGAAGGACATGGTGGAAGGTTCGCCCGTCGTGCCTAAGAATACGATAGCGTCCGTACCGTTTTCAATCTGGAACTCGATTAATTGGTTGAGGACGTCGTAGTTGACGCCTTGTTCGTTGAAGGGGGTGATGAGCGCGGTTGCGCTACCCTTGAAAAAACCTTTCATGGCGATATTCTCCTTGTTTATGGATATGCTTTCGTAGTTAAAATTTGTGCCTTACTTAAAATAGCCTTTTGCTGCAATCGTTTCCGCCAGCAATACGGCGCCGCCTGCCGCACCGCGAAGGGTGTTGTGGGACAGGCCGATAAAGCGGTAGTCGAACATGCTATCGTCGCGAAGTCTGCCTGCGCATACGCTCATGCCGTTGCCTTCCATTCTGTCAAGTTTCGCTTGAGGGCGGTTGTCCTCTTCAAAATAACGGATGAATTGCTTGGGGGCGGAGGGCAGGTCGCTCGCTTGAGGATACCCTGCAAAATTCGCCCACGCCTCCAAGATCTGTTCCTTGGAAGGCTTGTTTTTGAAGGAAACGAAAACTGCCGCCGTATGACCGTCGGAGACGGGGACGCGGATACATTGTGCCGTGATGACGGGTGCTTGCGCGTTGACGATTTGACCGTTTTCAATTTCGCCCCAGATTTTTAAGGGTTCTCTTTCGCTCTTTTCCTCTTCGCCGCCGATATAGGGGATAACGTTGTCGAGGATTTCGGGCATAGTCGTAAAGGTCTTGCCTGCGCCAGAGATGGCTTGGTAGGTGCACACGGCAACCTTTTCGATACCGAACGCCTTCAAGGGGTGAAGGAGGGGCACGTAAGATTGCAACGAGCAGTTGGATTTAACGTCGATAAAGCCACGTTTGGTACCAAGGCGCGCCTTTTGTGCGTCGATAATAGCCAAGTGGTTGTCGTTGATTTCGGGGATGACCATAGGCACGTCGGGGGTGAAACGGTGCGCGGAGTTGTTGGAGATGACGGGCACTTCCATCTTCGCGTATTTTTCTTCGAGTTCTTTCGTCTTTGCCTTGTCGAGGTTAACGGCGCAGAAGACGAAATCGACTTGTGCTGCGATTTTTTCCATATCCGCCTCGGCGTCGAGGACTTTCATGCCGAGATATCTTTCGGGGATAGGGGTGTCGAAAGCCCATTTGCTACCGACGGCTTCCTCGTACGTTTTGCCAGCCGAGCGAGCGGACGCAGCGAGGACGACGACGTCGAACCAAGGGTGATTTGCGAGCAACAGCATAAATCTTTGACCGACCATGCCGGTGGCGCCGATGACGCCTACTTTGTAATGATGTTCCATAATACTGACTCCTTTTTTCAGTCGAAAATATTGTTAAGATAAAAAAATCGGGCGGCAACCAAGTCACCGTCCGTCAAAATCTCCCCATAGGGTGATAAATAGCGCTTCACGGAAAGTGACAGTCACACGGGTATTAACCCGTATGCCCAGCGCAGTCGGAAAGGTCTGCACTTCGGCGGAGATACCCTTTCCGCTCCGTTGCAAAGAAGGGCGAAATTTCCGTTTTCGCCTGCAACGGGGTACTGATGTTCGTCCGCGCCTCTATTTAACAACCCCATTTTAGCATACGAATTAGCAAAAGTCAAAGCATTTTTCAAAGTTTTTTTGCAAGTTGGCTATTTTATTTGAAAATTTTTGCAAAATTTCCTTGAAACCAACACAATTTTGTGGTAAAATAAGTAAGTCGGGCATAAGGCGCCTAGGCAAAACGCTTTAGAGGTTTTTTATGGCTAAAGAAAAGAAGAGTTTGATCACTCGCCTTCTCGAAGGGAAAGAAAAGAGTGAGGAATACGCAAGAAGCACTTTGCCGACCAACCGTTGGCAATTGTTTTTTGATATCTTTAAGGGCAACTTTTGGAAGTTGGTAAAAGTCAACCTGTTGATGTTGCTTTTCTTCCTGCCCACGATCGCGTTGTTCGTGATTCGTGTCATTATCGCAGGGGGCAACGCAACTTTGTATCCCTTCCAAGGCAACTTGGGTATGAGTGGTATCTTTGCGTCGGGACGTATCAGCGGCATGGCGGAATCTTTGCAATTCCAGACGGATGCAATCTTTTTTGCGGCGTTGCTTGTGTCGATGTTGATTGCTTCCGTAGGGCTTGCGGGCGGTATGTACGTCGTGCGCAATATGGTTTGGACGGAAGGTATCTTCGTCACCAACGATTTTTGGCGCGGCGTAAAACTCAACTACAAGAACGCTTTGCAGACGACGTTATTGTACGGTGCGGTGTTGCTTTTGACTAGCGTCCTCATCAACGTCGTCGAGATGACGCTCGCGATGGGCGGTGTGGATCAGTTCCAGACGGTTATGTTCCGCATATCGCAGGCGCTTTGCTACGTATTGATCGGATTTGGCGGTGCAATCGCTCTTTGGATGATTTCGCTCGGCGTCAACTATACGCAGAATTTTTTCCAACTTTTAAAGAATGCGTTCTTTATTACGATAGGGTCCTTGCCTCAGACGATTTTCTTTGGCGTTATCGCCTTGGCACCTTATTTCTTGTTCCTGTTTAACGTCACGTTCATCACGGGCATCGCGGTGGTAATCATTGCTTTCTTCGGCTTTGCGTACACTTTGCTCGTATGGCTTGATTTCTCACAATGGCTGTTCGACAAATATTTGAACCCGAAGATTGAGGGGGCAAAGGTTGGCAGAGGTCTTTATTCCAAAGGCGGTCAACCGCTCAACCCTGAAGACGAGAGTGAGGCGTCTATCGAGTATCAACGCGTCTTGTTGGCGGCGGGTAAATCGCAACTTAGCGCTCGTCCTATCAAGCCGATCGACGACGAGTTGACGGTGTACGAATTGCCCGAGTCCTTCACCCGTGAAGACTTGAAGAAATTGCGTGAAAGCAAACAAACGATTGCAGAAGATTCTGCTGCGTACGTAGAAGAGCACAAGAACGACGAAAATTACGTGGAATACAACCGTCAATTTGCAGAGCGTGAAAAGGCGTTGCAAGAGACGGATTCCAAGAAAAAGAAAAAGAAGAACAAACGCCCGAAACTTCTCGGGGAATAACTGAATATTCCGTGCGGCTGAAAGGAGAACTTATGGATAGAGATTCGGCTTATACCAACCTTGCCGAATGGTTTGAATATCTAAATCAAGACTGCGACTATGAAAACTGGTCGCAGTTTTTGATAACGCGCCTTCAAGGATATCCCGTCAAAAAAGGGCTTGACGTCGGTTGCGGGGCAGGCTGGTTCACGCGATTCTTTCAAAAGAACGGCTACGAAATGACGGGGCTGGATATTTCCGCAAAGATGCTTGCCGCGGCACAGGAAAACGCTAGAAAAGCAGGACTGAGAGGGGAATATATTCAGGGAGATATTGCCAAAATCAAACTTCCCCGTCGATACGATTTCGTGTTGTCCGTCAACGATTGCTTTAATTATATGCCGACAGAATCACTGTCGTCGGCTTTCAAAAACGTGGCTTCGGCACTGGTAAAAAAGGGGATTTTCTTTTTTGACGTCAGTTCGCCGAAGAAATTTAGAGAAAAAGTTGCAAATACTATTTGCGCTGACGATAGAGAGGACGTCACCTACCTCAACTTTATTTCCTCGGAGGGGAATAAAGTGACGATGGACGTGACGCTGTTTACCCGCAGAGCAGACGGCGCTTTTGATAGGAAAGACGAAAGACACGTCCAGTACGTCCACGAGGAGGAAGATATCCTCAAGGCGTTAGAAGGCGCAGGATTCTCCGTCGTGGAGATTTGCGGACATTTGGGCGAGGATAAGGCTGATAGCGATAGATTGTGCTTTTTGGCGCAAAGGAGATAATATGAACGTTTTGCGTGCGCTCGTGTACGATGGAGAGGTTTCCTTGACGGTTGCCGATACGACGGCACTCGTTAAAGAAGGGGTAAAATTACATAATTTGACTTCCTCTGCCGCGCAGTTGTTCGGCAGGGCGTTGTCCCTTGCCGTTTTTCAAGGCGCAGGCTTAAAGGGTGCGACGGGCGAGATGTCTTTTTCTTTGCGTGGCGACGGCTTAGCTGGGGAATTATGCGTGTCCGTAGACGAGCCTCTCAACGTGAGAGGATATCTCCAAGACGGTGAGGCGAACGCCCGTTTCTCACAGGCTGATTTGCTGGGGAAGGTCGGGTCGCTGACCGTGATTAGGCAGGACGGATACAGTCGTCCCTTCGTCGGGGTCTCTCCCCTTGTGGACGGGGATATCGATAGACAGTTCGAGGCGTATTACGACGCGAGCGAACAGTTGCCGACCTATCTTGCCACGACGACGGAGTTGGACGACAAGGGCGAGGTCGCGTTTGCAGGGGTGATATGCCTTCAACCCTTACCTTTTGCTACGCAAAAAGTTTTGGAAAATATGCCGACGGGCGAAAAACTTTATCCTTACCTTACGCTTTTAAGAGAGAATGGGATAAAGGGTGCGGCTGAGGCGTTTGGCACTTTGCAGGCGGTGACGGAAAAAGAGGCGCGTTATCAGTGCCGTTGCTCTAAGGAATATTTAGGCGAGGTGCTCGTTTCTCTTGGAGAGGCGCAGATGCGCGAGATTATACGAGAGGACGGTGCGGTCAGGGTGCACTGTCATTACTGCAACAAAGATTACGAGTTTTTGGAAGAAGACGCCGACCTTCTTTTTCAAGGTACGGGTCGGATGAGTTAATATGGGACGTATTATACCTTTTGACAACGACAAAGCGCGCCTCAAACGGCTCGCTGAAAAATATTACGACGCGGGTGAATACGTCAAAGTTTTGCGCTTTTTGTATAAAGAATTGTACGAAACGGACGACGAAACGGACGTGTATATCCGTATTGCCGACGCTTACGAGCGTATGGGGTTATACGGGTCGGCGATAAGCAGTCTTTTCCGTGCGCTGGATGCGTGCAAGTTGGAGGAAGATTTGCCTGATATTTACGAGGGCTTGGGCGCTAATTTCATGCACCTTGGCATCGAGAATCAGGCGGCGTATTATTATAATCGTTTGATCGATTCCGACGATACGCTGACGGAGGAAAACAAGTACGAGATAGCGCAGGCGTTTGCCAAAGACAAGCGTGATAACTTTCATTTTGTATATCCGCCCAAACTTGCCGATTTCTCTAAGGAAATGGAGGAAGGGTCGAAGTGCTTGAAGAACGGGGATTGCAAAAGGGCGTCGGCGATTTTTTCGCTCGTTCCCAAAGGGAACGAAAGTTATGCGGAGGCCAAACAATTGCAGGCGGTTGCGCAACTTTTGGACGGCGATGCAGACGAGGCAGAGCGAATTTGTCTGTCCCTTTTAGAAGAGGATAGTGAGGATGCGCAGACGCTTTCCACGCTGTCTGCCGTCTATTTGGAACAGGGCAGGACGGAAGAAAGTAAGGCTTTGGCGGAAAGGCTGAGCAGGCGAGAAGACGTGCCCAACGACGTCTCTTACAAGATAGCCACCGTGTGCTGTGAGAACGGGCTTCCCGAAGAGGCGTATAAAAGATTCTGCGCCTTGGAAAAGGAGATGCCCTACGACGCGCGCATGCAATATTTTAAGGCGGTTTCGGCGTATCATTGCGGACGGTTAGAGGAGGCGGAATCGGCGCTGGACAAAATTTGCATGGTCTATCCCGACGCGGCTGTGGCGGAGTATTACCTCCGTGCTCTGCGTGCCTATAGGCTTGGCAAAGTGGACGCTTTGCCGGAATTCACCTACTTTTACCGGTTGCCACAGGAAGAAAGGGAGGTCCGCTGCCGCACGCTATTGCGCATAGGAAAGTACCCGAAGGCTGAGGCGGAAGGGTTGGCGTTCTTGGCGCATCGAGATGGATATTTTAGGTGGTGTTTCGATGAGATGGACGGCATGGATAAAGACTTGCAATACGTCGCAATCGTAGTGGCGGAACACGCTGGGCTGGATTCTTTTTTGCGGGAAGTGTTGCTCGATTACGAGGTGCACGACGGCTTAAAAGTGGAGTTAATCCGTGCGCTTTATCGACGCAACGAAGAGATGCAGTGCGGGGTTGTGCTCTGCAATATCTATAAAAAACACACTTTCATGCCGTTGAAAATCGGCAGGAAGAAACGCCGTTTGGTCTTGGACGGGTATGCGCGTGCCGCGTCTCGTTTTGCGATGTTTAATCCCGTCTACGCGGGCAAATTAAAGCGCACGGCGGAAGAGACGTATTCGCGTTTGGTCAAAAACGGCGAAATTGAGTTTTTGAAGGACACGGACGCTTTTTCTGCGGCGTTGTGCCTGCTGGCAGGGATTCACGATATGGGGGATACCGCGGAAAAGATAGCGCCTTTTTTCGAGACGGAGCCTAATAAAGTAATGGAAGTGCTTATTGCGTGCGAGAAGCCGCCCCAACAAGGAGAAGACAATGAAATTGATTGATTTTGACGCTTTATTCGACGAAAAACTTGCCGTGTATATGGAAGAACATCAGGATAAATATACGGAGCAGGAGTGGGAGGACGTTATCCCGAAACTTTATAAAAAATTCGGCGATACGTACGTGGCAAAGGTCAAGTGTACGCCAAAGGAATATTATGCGAAAATGTCTATGGAGGAACTCTCCGCGACTCTTTCTGCGCACTTAGAACAAGACGTCCCCGTGCCCGAATTTTTGTGTGCTGAGATTGAAAATAGGGGGGACGTGTCCGTGTTGATGCCCCTTTTAGAGAGTGGTGACGACCAAAAAGCGGCGTACGCAGTCAACTTGATCGGCGGCAATCGCGAGGTTTTTCCCGTGTACGTGCGCTTGCTTCGTGAGGGGACGCTCGATAGCGACGTGCTGGACGACGTCGTAGACGTATTAAAACATAGCGCCGATGAGGTGAAAGAAGACGCTATAAAAATGTACGAGGAAAAGGCGGGGACGGAATACGCTTTGGAAATTTTGTCCAAGACGGAACCGAACGACGACAAGGTATACGAGATACTTTTGAAGGAGTTTTTATGCTTTGGCGAGCGTACTCCGATGAGGGCGTCCTATCTTGCCTCTTACGGCGACGTGCGCGCATTGCCGCATTTGCTCGCGAGGATAGATAAGGATGAGATAGGGTTCGTCGAATTCCAAGAACTCAAATACGCAATCGAGGCGTTAGGAGGCGAGTATACGAAACCGCGCGATTTCACCGCGGACAAAGACTATCTTGCCGTAGAGGCGTCTTGCCCGATCCCTTCAAGAAAAGAAAATCTTTCCTAAATTTCATAAACGGATAATTCCCCGCATATAGTAGACAGTAAGGCTATGGCGGGGATTTTTTTGCGCCCCGAAACCAAAGGGAGGTTATCATGGAAGAATACGGCGTTTACGAAGACATTGCAAATCGCACGGGCGGAGACATTTACATAGGGGTGGTAGGACCTGTCAGGACGGGAAAATCCACGTTTATAAAACGCTTTATGGAGACGCTGGTGATTCCGTTCAGCGATCCGTCGAAGAGAGGGGAGATGATAGACGAGTTGCCGCAGGCGGCTGCAGGGAGAACGGTGATGACGACGCAGCCGAAGTTCGTGCCGTCCACGGCGGCAAAGATTATCGTTGCTGAGGGGGCAGAGGCGTCCGT